>JAPLCW010000014.1 GCA_026392015.1 Candidatus Auribacterota bacterium
ATGGCACTATGATCTTGGCGGGGATATAATTTCCTCGGCGTAGGGAAAAACACTTCCCTGCGCCAGGGCTCCAGGCCGGCGGCATAAACGCCGTCGGCCTGAGCCCACTTTTCTTATGCTGGAAGTGCGTAAGTCGTGTAACTAATTACAGACAGATACAAACTTTAGCATTTGTACTACTCCGAGTTTGAAAAAGAAGAGATAATATATTTCGCCGCGGAGACGCGGAGGACGCAGAGATGATAGATCATGCAGAGAACCAGGCTATTATGAATTATTCTATGCGATCGCTCTTTGCGTGCTTTGCGCCTCTGCGGTGAGCTATTAATCATTTTTAAAAAAACGGGAAAAGTCCTGGTAATGGATCACTTATGGGTGGCATCCATTTCACTTGTCATCCCCGCGAAAGCCTGCCTATGCCGAAGCGGCTTCGCGCAGGCAGGCGGGGATCCATTATGAAACCTGGATTCCTGCTCGAGTTTACACTGAGCGCAGTCGAAGTGCAGGAATGACATATTCAGCAATGGACCACCCATAAGTGACCCATTACAAGTCCTGATTCTTTAACCTTGACAATTGCGCGCAGCTGTCAAGAATAACTATAGTTCCCCTTTAGAGGAGCCTTAAGAACTCTCTGCACAACTGAGAAGGTGTGAAAAATCGCGTCTTGTAGGGGTCGGATCCTTCGGCAAGCTCAGGACGAGTTTTATCCGACACGCTCCATTGGGCTTGATCGATCGAGTCCCTACAGCCTATGGAATGCAGAATGGGATGAGATCCTATTTTCCTCGCACCTTATGAGGGGATACAGGCTATAATCGCTATAATCATATGAAAGTACTTTTAATAAACCCTAAAATAAGCGGCAGAGGCCAGGCCTCGGTGAAATACATGAACTCTCTACCCCTGGCGTTGTCTACCCTTGCATCTCTTACTCCCCCCGATGTCGAAGTTGCCATCCTTGATGAAAATATCCAGGATATCGATTATGCCCAGCCTGCCGACCTTGTCGGCATTACCGTTATGCTTCATTTGGCGCCGCAAGCGATCAGGATCGCCAGGGAGTTTCGCGGCCGCGGCGTTCCTGTTGTGATGGGGGGGTTCTATCCCACCCTATGGCCGGAGAAGGCACTCCCGCATGCGGATGCCATTGCAATCGGAGAGGGAGAGCCGTTATGGCGTCAGATACTGGATGATGCCCGGGGCGGCAAACTGAAGCCACGATATCAAAGCAGCGGCTATATTGATTTGAAGGATATCCCATTTATATCCAAAGGAACCATGCGCCATTTGGATTTTTACCATACGGAAACAAGTCGCGGGTGCCCGCACAAATGCGATTTTTGTTCCGTGGCGAAATTTTATCAAGGCACAGTGAGGCAGCGACCCATCAAAGATGTTGTGGCACAGGTTGCAGAGTTCGCCGATAAACTAATTTTTTTCGTTGATGATAATATTGCCGGAAACCGCATCTATGTCAAAAAATTGTTACGGGAGTTCATCCCGCTCAATATATCCTGGAGCGGTCAGTTTACCCTTGACGGGGCCACCGATGCCGAGTTCCTGAAGCTCGCAGCCCAGAGCGGCTGCAAGTTCTTGTTTTGCGGTATTGAGACATTGAGCAAGGAAGGCCTGAGAGAAGTGAACAAGAGCTGGGCCAAGCCGGAGAACTACCGGGAGTGGATCCGGCGCATCCATGACGCCGGGATTGCCGTATACGGCTCGTTCATGTTCGGATTTGAATTTGACCACAAAGATGTTTTTAAGAAAACACTGGAGTTCGCCGAGGAGACCAAGATCGAATTGGCGCTCTTTTCAGCCCTCTTTCCCATCGAAGGATCGCAGTTGTACCAGAAGTTAAAGCAGGAAAACAGGTTGTTTGAGAAAGACCTGTCCAAGTATAACGGGCAGTATGCTACCTTCTATCCCAAACATATGTCCCCTGAGGAACTGGATGAAGGCTTGCGATGGATATGGCAGCAGTTCTATTCAAAAGCGGGAATCAAGAAAAGGATTGGTCAATACTTCCCGGCCATCGCGCGTATGAACAAGCCGCTCGAGAGTATGAATTATCGGGAGTTTTCTATGGAAGAACTGATGCTGTTATTGAATATGGCGTTTAAGATCGCGGTAACGGACTTCTAATCTGATCCATTCATCAACTTTTAATGTTTTTTCCGCGGATTACGCTGATTACGCGGATTCTTGTGTAGAATCCCTCCGTTTCCTGCCCGCCCGAGCATTAATGTGCAATTGCGGTCCTCGCGCCGATAGCACAACAGACTACACGCTTTTAACCACTGAAGACGCCGAGGTCACTGAACGGTTCGAACAACTATCGCATTGATATCTTAGTCGCTATTCATGGCGCAGATGAACGCAGAACACGCAGATGCAAATACAGTTTGAGGTGAAAACTTCAGAGATTCAATCTGCTTCTTTTGCCAATCTGCGTTCATCTGCGCAAATCTGCGTCCAGACATTCAGTATATGCAATGCCCTCAGTGGTTATGTCTCTTTTGATAGGGGCGCCTCGTGAATAATCCAGGCTAGGATTTGGGATTTGGGATTTGGGATTTGGGATTTCCTATGTACTCTTCAGGCTTGCGATACTTGGCATAGGCGGGTTTGATGACGTTGTAGATGATATCGCACCGCTCGTCGTAGTGGAGGAAGGCGCTCTTCATCGCGTTGAGCGTGAGGATCTCCATGTCTCGAATGGTGAGGCCGTACTCGCGCGCGGCGATCCCCAGTTCCTTGCTCATCGATGTGTCGCTCATCAGGCGGTTATCGGTATTGAGCGTGACGCGGAAACGCTTCTTGAAAAAATACCGGAACGGGTGAGTCGCGAAGCTCTCGGCGGCCCCGGTGTGGATGTTGGAGCTCAGACAGCACTCGAGCGGGATACGCTTGTCGAGCATGTACTGGGCGAGTGTTCCGAGCCCCCTCACCTCGCCATCCTCGATCACGAAATCCTCGATGAGTCGCGTGCCATGACCGATCCGGTGCGCGCCGCACCACTGGAGCGCCTGCCAGATTGACCTTGCCCCAAACGCCTCGCCGGCATGGATCGTGATATTGAAGTTCTCCCTCTGGCAGTAATGGAATGCCTCCACGTGCTTCTTGGGCGGATAGCCCGCCTCCTCTCCGGCCAGGTCGAATGCCACCGCCCCCTTCTCTCTGAACTTTATCGCAAGCTCCGCCATCGGGAGAGACCAATCGGTGTTGCGCATGGAGCAGATGATGAGGCCGAACTTCACTCCGGTTTCCCGCTCGCCCATCTGGAGCCCCCTGAGCACGGCCTCCATGATTTCGTCGTGCGTCAGGCCCTTCTGGGTGTGGAAGAACGGCGCGAATCGTGTCTCTACATAGGCGACATTATCCTCCTTGAGGTCGAGCATCATCTCGTAGGCGGTGCGCTCAAGCGCTTCCTTTGTCTGGAGGATCGCGTAGATGATCTTGAAAGTTTCGAGGTAGAGCTTCAGGTCGCCCTGGCGTGCGCCGCGGTGGATCCAATCGAGGAGTTCCGTGGGGTCTTCGGAGGGGAGGCGGTAATTCTCTTTTTCGGCAAGCTCGATGATCGTGCCGATTCTCAGTCCCCCATCGAGGTGATCGTGGAGAAGCACCTTGGGCAGCTGCCTGATGATCTCGGGAGTCGGTTTCATCCCTATGCCCCCTCGCCCCAGTTTCGGGGATTGTACCAGAGGCGGGGAAACGAGGCCAGAAATATCTTTCTCATTAAGATAATCAGGCAGTACAGGAAGAAATCGCCGTGTCGATCTTCTTCACGTCCGGTTGCTCTCGGCAATGAGCTGTTCCAGTTTCCGGAGCGCTCGATTGCTCTCTATCGCCTCGCGGGCCTGCTCCATGCCAAGGGAGATCTGTTCGACAGCCCCGCATGCGTAGAGTCCGGCCGCCGCATTGGCGAGGCAGATATCGCGGCGAGGGCCTTTTCCCGCGCCGCTAAGAATATCCCGGAGGATGGAGGCGTTTTGGGACGGCGTACCGCCGCGGAGCTCTCGTACGCTGCACGGCGGTATCCCGAAGTCGCTCGGCTCGAGGGTGATATGATGGAGTACGCCGTTTTCGATGCGGACCGCATGGGTCGGACCGCTTGTGGAGACCTCATCCATCCATTCTCCTTTTGTATCGGTCTCGCCGCAGACTATGAGTGAGCGCGGCACATTGAGGAGCATGAGTGTGTGCGCGGCAAGATCGAGCGTGTCGGGGTGATACACACCGAGAAGCTGGAATGTTACCGGGGCGGGATTGCAGAGCGGACCGAGGATGTTGAACACGGTCCGGAACGGAAGCCGTCTCCGCACACCGGAGACATGTTTCATCGCCGGATGGTAGCGTGGTGCGAACATGAATCCGAGGCCGATGCCGTCAATGCAGTGCGCTACCGCTTCGGGTCCCAGATCGATCTTTACTCCCAATGACTCGAGTACGTCCGCACTGCCGCACTGTGAAGTGCTCGCGCGGTTGCCGTGTTTCGCAATTGCAATACCCGAGGCGGCGAGAATGAACATTGTGGCGGTGGAAACGTTAAAGAGATGCAGATTATCCCCACCGGTGCCGCAGTTGTCGCCGAGAATCCGTTTGGCTGATCGAAGGGTGACCGGCACCGCCTTTGACCGCATGATCCTCGCCATCGCCGCAAGGATCTCGGGGGTACAGGTCTCGGGTTGAAGCGCGGTAAGGAAGAGGGCTGTCTCATAGGCGGAGGCGCCTCCGCCGATCATGATTTCCATGGCGCACGCGGTCTCCTCGGGGGATATCCTCTCTCCGTCGGCGAGCCTCATTCCAAGCTGGAGAAGCTCCCTCTTTGAAAATTGCTCCGGAGGAGGGAAAAGCCGCGGCAGCGCCTCTCGTATGAATTCTTTAAGGTCCATGACATTCCTGCGATCACGTTCGGATGAAGCGGCTCTATGCTATCATAATATCTGCTTCGCGGTAATCCTCTACGTCAGGCCTTTCCCCTGTTTTTCCAAAAGATTAGTAGCTCACCGCAGAGGCGCAGAGCACGCAAAGAGCGATCGCAAAGAATAATTCATACTAGCCTGGCTCTCTGCATGATCTATCATATCTGCGTCCTCCGCGTCTCCGCGGTAAAATATATGATCTCTTCTTTTTCTAAACCTGGAGTAGTACAGATGCTGAATTTTGTATCTGTCGGGTACTTAATCAGTTCGGTTGCGACCAGCAGGCGCGACGTGTTAATTGCAGTTGCCTCAGGATGCGCTCAGCAGCTTTGACAGTCGATACGCTGCCCGTTTGGGGACCACAAGTGACTTTTGGCATCTCCTCAAGGTGTATACTAAGTTTACAGTTTTGAAAATTGGAGGTGTAAACAAAGTAAGCAAAAATATATTTTTGTATTTGTCATGTAAATTACTTTGCTTTTAGTATATGATTTAATTCCTTCATTCCAAAAATGTTGTGATGAATTTGCATATATTAAAGAAAAAATGTGAACTTGGCACAAAATATGCTGGTGAAGAAAGTTGGCTGTTTCGGCTGCATGTGAATAGACTGACGGTATTCCTGATCTAATTAGGAGGGGAAAAATCTTCTTAGCATTTCCTCGAGAGGGAATATTTCCCCGCAAGCGTACCGGATTTCTCAAAAAGGAGCATATCGAGGAAAGGTATGGTGAATAAGTTGAATTTCCGCCTATTTAGTCGAGCCCATACCATTTTACCCCGATTGCGATGTACTGTCAGGTCATGAATAAAGAATATCGGCTGGAGAAGATTTTGTTTTCCATATTCTCACTTTGTTATAAGGGGGGCCGATGAGCTTAAAGAGACGCATATCTCGTCCCAAGGGTAGTGGCAAAACCCCTCAGGCCGGTGTGTGGAAAGGTTTTCATATTCCCTTCTCATCTGGAAAATCTTCTGATCGTTACGTGTCCCACGGGGGGCAACCTCCCTTCTCAAGGACACGTCATGAACGTGGGAGCAGTGTCGCTCGCAGAGATTCTTCCCTGGGTGATAATGCACGAGAAAGAATATCGCTGAGTGTAGATAGCTCTAAGAAACGCACACCTCCGGGTAGGTCTAAAAATAGGCTCCTCCAAATGGATATAGGGGACCTAATGGGGCTGCGAGAATATAAGCGAGAGCTGAAGAAGATATCGGGACAGCTCGGCATGGCCCTCAAGAAGCTTCACAAGGGCTTCGGTCGGGAGAGCGCGGGGCACGAAGATAAAATAGAAAAAGCAAGATAACGTTCGATTGGATGGTAATAGGTTAGTCATGGTGGGGTACTATATATAATTGTAGGGGTTCGATTTATCGAACCCGCGGCGTACCAAGGCATTCGATGAGGGCCCCGATATTTATCGGGGTCCCTACAGATTCTGTTTTGTAGATCACAAAAATCCGCCCTGAGCCATATTTTGAAGCTGGCAGGATTTGAAGGAAAATTTTCAACAACGTGAGACTACAATATAAGGGGACTTGCATGACTAACAAATTTCGGTTTGTTTCGCCTTCCTATATAACAGTGTTCATTATCTCAACATTCACACTCGTTCTTTGCGCCACATATGTGAGAGCGCAGCAACCTTCCGGAGACAAGGGCGCAGCATCCCCCGGGGAGAGCTCGGGGACCGGGACAATCCATATGGCCGAAGCCGTGAAGCTCATGGGCGTATCCGGCCCCGGGAGTGCGAAAGCCGTGTGCGACATCTCATCCCTGAAACTCCAACATAAAGCGCCTCCCGGTTACCCTGACTATCAGGCTGTAAAATTGAGCGGAGATGAATATTCCCTGACAGCGCTGCGGGCAGGAGAGCCTTTCTTGCCATCGCGGATTGTGAGCGTTGCGGTGCCGTCCGATGCCGATTTTGAGAGCCTCGAAGTTTTAATCGAAGAGCAGGAAACGTTGCCCGGTTCCTATAGGCTGTTCCCCAGGCAGTTGGTGGTCCCCACATATTCACGCGAGGCAGCTCGTTTTCAGCCCCTGCGGAAGGATCTTGCGAAATCAGACGAGCTGTTCCCCTCTTCGCCCGTGGAGTTCGTGGAATCCGGTGTGCTGCGGGGATATCGCATGTTCGTCTTCCGGGTTTGGCCTCTCCAGTACCGTGCCGCCAGCGGGAAGGTACTGGTCAATAAAAAGTTCAGTTGGACGTATCACACCGCGTCCATGAAATCTTCCGGGTTGGGGTATCGCACATCATCCGAGGATTTTGAAAGCCTGGTGAAAGGAGTCTCGATCAATTCGTCCGATGTGGGTACTCTCTACGGCGTCGCCGCGGCGCGCTCGGAAGCGCCCTCCGACACTGCCTATGCGTATCTCATCATCACCAACAGCACGTTGAGCGCCTCGTTCCAGACTCTCGCGAATGATAAAATCGCCAAGGGGCTCACGGCCACGGTAGTCACCACAGACTCGATCTACACCGATTATACCGGCACGGACAATCAGGAGAAAATAAAGAAGTGCATCACGCACTATGCCACCGACCATAGCACCATCTGGGTGCTGCTCGGGGGAGACGATACCATCGTTCCCGACAGGAACTGTTACGGAGACGTGAACAGCGGAGGAACCACCGACCATACCATTCCCACCGATCTCTACTATGCCGGGCTGGATTCTCTGAACTGGAATGGCGATAACGACGGTATGTGCGGTGAACCCGGCGACGATACCGTGGACATGTATCCCGACGTGTTTGTCGGGCGCGCCCCCGTGAGGACAACGACACAGGCGGATACATTTGTATCCAAGACGCTTGCCTATAGCAATAATCCTCCCACATCGAATTTTGCGAAGAAGGCGCTGTTCGCCGGGGTGGAACTGTGGTACACATGGGGCACGCCGGCGCGCAGCGACGCCGACTGGTGGTCGGAGGATATGTGGACGGATTGCCTGGACCCCTACTGGGACGGCACGCACTATCGCCTGTACGATACCAACACGGATTTCACCGACGGCGCTGCATATAATGTGACCGTCGCCAATCTGAAAGAGCAGATCAACGCGGGCTACGGCCTTATCTGGTTTGCCACTCACGGCAATCAGACCCTATGGTCGACGGAGACAGGCAGCTATTTCTACTCATCCGATGCCTCCGCGTGCACCAATGCGAGCCGCCAGGGGATCATCTACACGATGGCGTGCATCACTAATGCCTTTGACAGCAATGATAGCGAGAACAGCTACAACTCGGATCCGTGCCTCTCGGAGGCCTTTATCCGTAACGCAAACGGTGGGGCGGTCGGCTATGTGGGCAGCAGCCGGTTTGGATGGGGGTATAGCCAGCAAAGCATCGATCCGCCGGGTCCTTCTGCAAAGTATGCCCGCGAATTCTTCAAGCAGCTCCTTGATCCGTCCTATCTACAGAACGGCCAGAGCGGCGAGCCGAATCCGAAGGATTATCCGCGGAGATTGGGCGCGGTCTTCGCATCGCACAAGATGAGTCTTATCAGTCAGTGCTCCTCATATGGAGCTGAGCGCTGGCTCCAGTTCTCCTTGAACCTTATGGGCGATCCCAATCTTCAGGTGCTCACCGCCGATCCGACGGCCACTCCCACTCCCACACCGACCAGGACACCGACAGTAACCCCCACTCCTACGCCTATGTCGACTCCGCCACTGGCAAATTTCGAGGTTGAAGTCACGCGTCTGCGCTGCGATCAGGATAATGATTGGTTAACCGCGGATGAATGCACATGGAAAGTATACGCGAATGACAACGCGGATACATCATGGACCGGCGGGGGATGCCAGTACGCCAGCTTGGGTCCGCCACAGGAATGGGATGTGACTGATTACAACATTCGAACCAGAAATAACAGCAGCGCAACCCAGGTAAGGATAATACTCGAGGCGTGGGAAGACGATGGCGGCGACAGATGTACCTATGACTCAGGAGATGACGCATACTGTAATTCCTACGTCGCGTATATAGACTTCAGAACCCAGCCTCAGGACGTGTGGAACTACTATGGCTATTACTATTGCGGAACCGCATGGGGGGTCGAGGTCAGGATAAAATGGAACATGATCGGCGATACTATTGAAAATCCGACAGGGATATCCCTCAATTACAGCGGAAATGGCAATAATTCCGGTTTCACAGGCAATTATCAGCAATATACCCCATGCCCCGTCACCGAGACCGGCCCGGACGTGGTGTACAGATTCACAACCGGCTCAAGCGGCGTTGTAGCCGCCACGCTTTCAGGCCTGTCCGCGGACCTGGATCTCCTGCTCCTGAACGCAGCGAGCGCGAACAGTTGCGTGGCATACAGTGTGAACGGTGGAAGCTCCAGTGAAAATATCAACTACGGACCCGCTTCGCCGGGGACTTTTTATATTGTTGTCGACGGTTACGGAGGCAACACCAGCTCATATCATCTGGACGTCAGCTTAAATTCTCCTACCCCCACGCCCACAGTTACCCCGACGCCCACTCGAACGCAAACGCCAACGTCTACTCCGACAGCGACGGTGACGCCGACCGGAACTTCTACCCCCGTACCGACGGACACGCCGACTCTGTCTCCTACACCGACACCCAGTAGAACTCCTACAGAAATACCGACTGAGACGCCTAGCGAGACGCCTACCGAGACACCGACTGAGACACCTACTCAGACACCAACAGACACGCCAACGATGTCTCCTACGTCTACGCCCAGCGGGACTCCTACGGAAATATCCACTGAAACGCCTACCGAAACACCGACTGCAACACCGACTCAGACACCCGCAGACACACCGACGATTTCTCTTACATCGACACCCAGCGGGACACCGACACTAACGCCGATTCCGACTGAGACATCCGTGCCTCCGGTCATGACGAATATAGCACGTGATGAAGTCACAGGAGATATCACCATCTCCTGGACGGGCAGTTGCGATGTGGATGTCTATTACGCGGCTGACATGCAATCAAATTTCGATATAGCGCAGAGCGGTGTGTCCGGAGGGACATGGACCGATGATGGGACATTGACCGGCGGACATCCGAACGGCGTGAGCGAGAGATATTATAGAATCACCTGTGCGGGCGCGTCTCAGTATGCATCGGATGCGGTGGGGATGTTCAGATATTCGTTCGTTCTAGGCCGGAATATCATATGCCTTCCTCTGATACCGTCCACCAGCGACATAGATGCGGTGTTCGGGGCACAGCTGACGGAAGGGAGCGCTATTACCGGAGACAGGATATACACACAGTACCCGAATTATGGGGATCTGATGAGATATGCGTATCTGTCTTCCACGTACCATGAATGGAAGGGGACTCTCGACGAAGCGTCCATAGTGCAGGAGAAGGGGTACCTCGTGCAAATTAATGAGGGACACACGCGACTGATGCAATATATTGTGGGTAAAGTGCCTTCCGGGAGTGTGGCAATGCCGCAGTTTATGGAGGGTTACAATCTGATAGGGAGTGTGTGGCCGGTTGATGTGAATTTTAATGCAGGCAATCTGAAGGAGAGCGGGGCGAACGCAGGGAATGTCCTCACCGCAGACCAGATTTTTTCGCAGGCGGGTAGCGGGTATGGAGGGAGCTTGGATTATAGCTGGTTATCGAGCAGTGACGGCATGTGGCACGGAACACTCACCGGATTCACGCGAGGCTATGGGTGCTGGTATAAGATAGGCGGTGGCAAAAGCCCGTTTAGCTGGATGAACCTGAAGCCGTACAGTGCGCCGCCGTATTAAGAGTTACCGTTTGTTATGGGAGGGTTGTCCCGGCCCGATCATCGCGGAAGGACGCCGCTCCCACATAACTGTTTGGGATTTGGGGTTTGGGATTTTGCTGCGGGCGCCCCGGCCCAATTATCGTGGCACAGGATATTTACCCACCTTAGGTAGGCCGCTCCTGCCCACAAGAATAACATGCGGAGATCCAGCCTTAAGCTTGAATTCCTGATTGAGTTTACACTGAGCCGGACCGAAGAGTTAGGAATGACACATTAAACAAGGCCAGCCCCGAAAAAGACCCCTTATAGGAACAGCGCTACTTAAATTGACTTAAATATATGTAATTTACATTCGCTGTATTTATTATTACCGGAACTATTTGCAGTTTTGCAAATAAGGAAAGTGTAAACAAAGTTTGCACTTTAGGCAATTTAATGTGCAAACAAAGTATGCAATGAACGAATAACTCTATTATCCCAAAGTATTATCTTTAACGTAACTTGTTTCGCAGAAATAAATTATGAAAATATTTCTATTAAGCTGCAGATTGGCACGATTCTTGCGAGTAATTACAAATATACGCGCTTTTTCGTCGGTGCTTATCAGATGAGGTAGGGTACTTAATGAACGTTATATTACGAGCGATGCGAAATCGAATTATTAAAAAAGCTGAATACTGGACATTACTCACAGCAATTATTCTTGTTTTGGAAGTCCCATCCTTTGGGCAACTTAACCCCAACTCGCCGTGGCCGA
>JAPLCW010000072.1 GCA_026392015.1 Candidatus Auribacterota bacterium
CTATGCTCTCTTTTAATGCTTCAAGAAATCGCTTCCTGTCTCTGTCGTCCCGGAATATCTCTCCTCGCTCGCTCCCGCGGCTTGTAACATGGTACCATGCCCCTGGATATTCAATCCTCAGCGGTCTTGCCATGTCCGAACGGTATCACGCTGCCTCTCCTTAGTCAATAGTAGAGGTCTGACCCTTGACCGTGATGTTTCCGAACGATCCGAACCCCGGGCTGTCAAACGTCGACCTAAAAACTACCATCTCCTCACGAAACCACGTCACTTGATGGGCAACCTCCCTCACCGAAATCGACCGCACTAAGTAAGCGTCATTCAGGTCTGACCCTGATGTTTTCAGTATCTTTGCAAAGCCTGACCCTCCTGCCTCCTAAATTTACACCTAATCGCTCCATTAAAAACAGCATATTCCGCGCCAAACTTAAAGTTTTTCAAAAAAAATCTATAATAGTTGTAATATCATCGCGGCGAATAAATTGCATCGATAGGTGCCAGGATGGTAATTCTCGAAGTATCCTGCAAAAGGCCAAGTTGCATACTTTGTTTACATCCTTGAGAGCTGAAAATGTAAACTTAGTATGCAACTCTTGTCATATCATGATCATAATGCCTCTTTAGTTGACAAAATTGAAATATCCCTTATGCCGGTATTTAAAGGGGATGCCAATGAACAAAAGGATGAAGGTAACTACCCAGGTAGTCAGAAGCCAGGAGCCGGAATCCGGAATGGATCGCGAATAAGCTTCCAGTAACTTGCTGACCTCTTGGAGTAACTGCATTAACCCGGGAACATCGCCGCATCCCAGGTCCTCAAATGTCGCCGCCGGTGTCCTCATTCCAGCTCCCGGCTCCTGAATCCTGAATTCAGGCTCCTGAGCAGTTGCGAAGGAAGACGTATCGGGGTCGAGGGAGCGTAAGGAGAGCAGCGGTGAGATGGTACAGAACCGAGCCTGTCGAGACCGATTGGCAAACGGATGACAGGCATGGCCACGACGCCATGGGGCATTGCACGGGGTTCCCGGTTTCCTGGCAAACGGATGGATTTTATCCGGACAGATTTATATGGATTCCATCCGGATCAAGAATAGGATGAAATAAAACTCACTCCGGCTTGAAGAGCGAGGATCTTCTTACACGAAGATCCGGAATTATAGCCATAGATAGGAAAGCGCGCAAAGCCCGCCCACCTGCGGATAGTCAAACTGTCCAACTTACGGCTACTTAACCTTAGTCATCGCACCGCGCGCACGTATTGGTTGCTGGTCTTAAACCAGTAGCCCACGCCGCTGGAGGCTAAGGCAACACGCCATGCGTAGGTTGCGTCGTACACAGTAGAGGACCAGTAGCAATCTCCGCCCCCCTTATACGAGCCCAAGCTTCCCCTGCTTGTAGATATTGTGGTTAGCTCAACAATCGTCGGCAACCGCCAGTCATCCTTAGCCAACCATACCAGATTGGTACCCCAGGACACGGCATCAGCCCAATTCTTTGCGACGTTCGTATCAGTGCCGGCATTATCCGTCCACTTGGCAACTGCCATCCCTGCTATATTAACCACCATGTCACTCCCTGATGGGCCGTTTGCCGCATACCAAGTAGGCTCAATCGTTGGGGTTGAGGTTGGAATTGGGGTTGGGGTCGGGGTTGGGCCCCCCCGCACCGCGCGCACGGAACGGGCGATGGTCTTATCGCAGTTGTAGACTCTGCAGTTGTTGAGGCAGACGAACCATGCGATGGATGCGTCGAGCTCAGTAGAGGACCAGGTATAGCCCGCATCAGACCATGAGCCCAAGCTTCCTTTGTTCGCACATATCGTGTTTAAGTCACCAAGCGTCGGCAGCCGCCAGTCATCCTTATCCAACCATGCCAGATCAGCACTCCAGGACACGGCGTCATCCCAAGTCTTTGTGGTGTTCGTATCCATGCCGGCATTATTCGTCCACTTGGCAACTGCCATCCCTGCTATATTAGCCACCATGTCACTCCCTGATGGGCCGTTTGCCGCATACCAAGTAGGCTCAATCGTTGGGGTTGGGGTTGGGGTTAGGGTTGGGGTTGGGGGTACAAATAATGTCCCCGTCTGCACCCCCCAGCTTCCTGGCGCCGTGCTGAAGAACGTCCAGCCTGATTCAACATGGGCAGCGGTCGCGTTGCACAGGTCAAACGATGTTTTGAGCGTATCGCCGATCTCCTTCGTTGTCTTCATCGTGGACCCGGGGGCTGCACTGGGCTCCTGGAAACTTGTCTTCGCCTCAAGAGCCGTACCGCTCACTATGTAGTCATACAGGTTCCCGAGCGTGTACATCCCGCTTCCCACTGACGGAGCCCCAGTAGAATCAATGCTCCCGGCAAATGCCATGCCGACCATCCCGGCCGCGAATATCAGACCTAAAACTGCTGTGCTGAACTTTTCCATTTGTACTCTCCTATATAGTTTGGTCTCTTTCGACCAAAATCTTTCCTGAGAATTCCCATACGCTGAACCTGTGTTAAAAACAGGCTTGATGAACGTGCCCCGAGTATTTCAGCTATGCTCAGCGTAATCTTTACCGAAGCAAGCAACTCTACTATATCAAATGACAGCAATTTCCATGCCAAATCTTCAGTTTATCTAAAAAATATTAATATAATCGTAATTATAACACAGCGAATAAGTTGCAGGTACACGCATCTGAATTGCAATTCGCGATAAATGCATCAACAGTAGGTTTTGCATACTTTGTTTACACTTGTTAGAGCCAAAAGTGTAAACTTTGTTTGCACTTCTTGTCATACCGCAATGATAATGTCGTCAGCATAATGAGACATAATCACCCCTCATGCGGTGCCCGAAAAGCACGCTGGTGCAAAGAGGGATATTTTAAGAGGGATATGAAAACATTGAGCACCGGATATAGTGATATCCCCCCGCCCATACCCTTGCTTCGGGCGGGTCCCTTCGACTGCGTTCAGGATCTTCGACAGCGCAGGCTCTCCTTCCGAGGGGAGGGAAAGTCTTAATTGGGCTCTTGCCGGATTTCTGTGAATAAACGTATGGGTGTCCAATGCATAACATCTTGTCAGAAAATGAGATATCGCTGAGTAGTCATTTGTTTTCCCTCTCCCCTCTGAAGGGGAGAGGCCAGGTGAGGGGTGATTCTAAAGAGACTGGATTTACACCCCAACCCCGACCCTTGCTTCGACAGGGTCCCTTCGACTGCGCTCAGGGTCTTCGACAGCACAGGCTCCCCTTCGGAGGGGGAGGGGTAAAGCAGTGGCCCTTTCATCACAAAAATCCGGCTTGAGCCCTTAATTGTAAGAATATTTTATAGCATTGCTAAGGCGCCTGATTTTCTCAGGACTTTGGGACATTACCGACGTCTTGAGTATTCCATCGCATAGAGCGCGAATGCATGCATCCCGCCTACTGGCAAACGCAGACACGTTTCATCGTCCAACCCGAGGAGCCGTTAGAGCACTCCTGGGAGACGCTCTGTTCTCGCCGCCAACATAGCGTTTGCGACACCTCGAAGCCCGGCAACCATCTGTAATCCCCGGTCTGGACATAGCAGGCTGTGCAGCTGACAAAATGATTCATGACGGAACAAGAAGCATCATCGTTCCAGTTCCCAGCCTGGCACGTCAAACCTTTATTGCCGCACACAGAATTGCATGAGGTGTTATTTGCGGTTGCTACGAACCAACATCCTGAGGAACCGGAACCGGCCTCGGTTGGATACCAGTAGCCACCCGCTGATGTACACCATGTGGGAGGTGTTGCTGTTGGCAGCGGTGTGACAGTCGGTGTCGGTGTCGGCGTACCCGCGATACACACTCTTCCCGTCTGCACTCCCCATGCTCCCGACTGTGTGCTGAAAAACTTCTTCCCCAATGCAACATCATACGTGGTCGCGTCGCACTCTTCAAACTTCGTCTTGATGTCGTCGTAGATCTGCCTCGTTGTCTTCATCGTTGAAGCGGGGGCTGCGCTGGGTTCCTGGAAGCTATCGGGAATGGTTGCTGTTGTTCCGGAGTTCAGATAATCATAGATCTGCAAGAGCGTGTACATACCGCTGCCCGATGAGGGAGTTCCCGGAGAGTCGATGCTTCCGGCAATGGCTATCCCTGTCATTCCCACCGCGAACGTTATACTTAACATTACTTCCAGTACTCTTTTCATCTTCACACCTTCCTTTCATTGTGCAAAATAGCCCAGTTACCACTCCCGTCCTTTCATTGGGACGCAGATTCCGCAGATAGCGCAGATGAACAAGGCGGCAGCTTTCAGCCCTGGGCTTTTCACCTTGAACCATTTTAATATCTGCGTGCTCTGCGTTCATCTGCGTCCTGAATAGCGATTTGAATTACTGATGATTATGCGAGTCTTTATTCATAATCCGGACGCGAGCGCCCATGTATATGAACTCAGGATCCCCGGCCCGCCGGATGGTGGGCCATCCTGAGGCAGAGCGAATTGGAATTACCTCATCAGTTCACCTCCTTTCCAATTACTTATGCTGAACTAATTAGCTAATACGTCTTCACTTTTTCTTCGGATCTTCGGCATGGCCATGCCCGATTGGCGGAGGCCGGAATTTCTTTCCAGGTCGAGGAAAATAGGAAATCATGGGACCGGGGAAGGGAAGAATGCGCAGGTATGGCATTGGCAAGGGGAGATGTGCAGATTGCACTGTACCTACAATGTGGATCATCATTTCGCCAGTATGTCTTATAGAATCAATACGCATTTGAACACAACCACAGGGATTGACTGCATTTTTCATGCCAATTTCGCGCTATTTTTAAAATTGCAGAAAATAGTTGTAATGTTTACGAGGAGAAATGGTTATAACGATATGTTCAAAGATGAACAATTCCGATGAATACTGAAAATGTATGAATTGCATACTTTGTTTACACCTTTGACATTCGGAAGTGTAAACAAAGTATGCAATTCATAGTTTTCATTCATAGATCAAAAATTGGGCTCAAGACGGATTTTTGTGAAAGAAATATACAAAAACAAACTGCATAACATCTGCCAAACATGCTGCATCTTGTTGGCCGGCTTGAGGTTGAGCCTTCAAGGGCTCCTTTCAAGCCGGCCAAAATAGATGTGAGTTTTGAGTAGTGATACATGTATACAAGGAAGAGGTTATCTTTTGTAGGGGTTCGATTTATCGAACCCGCTGCATACCAAGGCATTCGTTGAGGGCTTGATAAATCAAGCCCCTACAGATTCTGTTTTGTCGATCACAAAAATCCGACATGAGCCAAAAATTGTAATCATGGCGCGTATGGTTATAATCGCTTCAACTTGCAGTCATTGCAGCAATGATGGACGCAGCAAATTGTCGGGCTATGCCTGGTCTGAAATCACAGGCTGGATTAACTTCCGCACCGACCATTCGCGAGTGTGCCTGTATGACAACGGCCAATTTTACGGCTATTCGTGGGGGGAGAACGAGGGTGGATGCATTTCGGGCCCGGCGGGGGAGTGCGGTATCTGGCGAAGGCCGATCCGGTGCAGTGGAAAGAGATCGGAAAAGATGAGGGCAGCAGAGTATCCCGCAGTCTTGGAGATTCTGAAATATGCAGAGGCTCTGATCTCGCAACAGGCCTAAGAGACAGTCATGAAATGTACAGCCCAGATGCTTGGATTGTCTGTCTGCTCATGTTGGGAAGAGATGATTCATGTGTGCATATCCGGTACGCGCGCCGTGTGGCCGCTGCGGATCAGAGATCTCCATGCGTGAATGGCACACTACGGCTCCGCACAAGGGATATGTTATAATTTTCCCATATTTTTCGCGTGTGGAAAATGAATCGCCGGTTCCGCTTCGCGTCCTGCTATGCGTATGTCAGCATTCGGGGCCGCAATCTCCGCGCCGTTCCGATGGAGGGAGATTTGCCGGCCATGGGAAGCAGAGTGCAGGATCCGGTGAACGCCTCGCGGACGTAGGATATGAAAAAGACCACCCTCGCGCACACAGGCATACCCCTCCTGATACTCCTGGTCGGGCTGGTAAGTTATTCAAACAGCCTCCACGGGTCGTTTCATTACGATGATATCACCTCGATTGTGCAGAACCCCGGTATCAGGAGCCTGAGTCCCATGCGGGTATGGACGGAGAACAATCCGTTTCGGTTCGCAGGGTTCTACAGTTTTGCGCTGAACTACCGCCTGAGCGGACTCGATGATGTGCGGGGATGGCACGCAGTGAACATCGGCCTGCATCTGCTGTGCTCGGCGCTGCTGGGATTGCTGGCGGGGAAGCTGAGCGGGGAGCGCGGATATGGGGTGGGGGTGATGACGGGTGTGCTGTTCGCGGCCCATCCTCTGTGCAGCGAGCCGGTCAATTATATCCAGGCGCGGCATGTGTTGTTGTATTCGGTGGCGGCGCTATGGGGAGTGATTTCGGCGCGTGAGTGGTTCGAAGCGACAAGCCGGGCGCGAAGGGTTGCGGCAGCGGCGGGCGTGTTGGGGGCGATCGCGCTGGGAGGGCTGTCGAAGGAGGTTGGGCTGTTCTACGTTCCGGCGGGGATCATGATCTATCTCATGGTGTTCGGACATCATCGTTTGAGCGGGAGTGCGAGGGTGCGGTGGTGCATCGCGATAGCGGCGGTGACGGCAGGGATTCTATGTCTTGTGTGGTATAAGGGATTCTGGGGGATGGTATTCAGCCGGAACGTGCACCCGGTGTTGGGGGAGACGAGCTTCTCGACGCGCGTAGTGACGGAGGGGCGTGTGTTCTGGGAGATTGCGCGTATGGCCGTTCCAGACGCGTCGCTCTTGAATGTGGATCACCGGGTGGCATTGGCAAATTCACAGACGTGGTGGGAGCTGGCGGGATGTGCGGCACCGCTCGCCGGGATCGCGGGACTTGTAGCGGCGGGATTGTGGATGAGGACTTGGGCGCCCTACCCGGCCTTCATGTTATTGTGGGCGGTGATGGGGTACATACCGTATCTGCCGGGGGGGAGGACGGCGGAGTTGCTGGTGGAGTACAAGGCGTACCTGTCAATAATGGGAATAGCGGGGTTTGCGGGGTGGATGCTGGGACTCATGGGGAGGGCGGTGGGAGCTATGGCGGGGGCGCGGTGGGGAAAGGCGGCTGCATGGGGACTGTGCGGATTGCTCGCGGCGCACTGCATCTCGGAAACAAGGGAGCGGAACCGGCTTTGGGCGGACGATCTGACCCTCTGGGGTGACGCTATTAAAAAAGGGCCCAGCAATCTGAAGAGGGCGAATGCCTATGTTGCTGCGGCGCGTTACGGTCAGATGTTGCAGGGCGACCCGCGCAACGCGGACGCTTGGAATAACCGGGGAGCAGCATACGCGGAAGCGGGGGATTACAGCCAGGCGCTCTCCGACTTCAACAGGGCGCTCAATTTTGCGCCTCGGCACGCAGGAATCTACACCAATCGAGGAATAGCGTACCAGAAGATGGGGGACTGCGACAGGGCTATAGCCGACTTCGACGAGGCGCTCCATCTTGACCCCCGTCATGCAGAAGCATACAACAATAGGGGGGTGGCGTATCATTCCAGAGGGGAGTATGCGAATGCTATCAATGATTTCACAAAGGCGATCGAGATCGACCCGGAGCGCGCCGCGGTATACAACAACCGCGGAAGCGTATACGGCGTGATGGGAGACTACGACAGGGCGATTGCCGATTTCAACGCGGCACTGGCCATCGATCCGAGGTACGCCGAAGCGTACCGGAATAGAGGGATTACCTATTCCCAGAAAGGGGATACGGAGCAGGCACGGGAAGATTTTGCGAAGGCGCGCGATGTGGCTTCCATCCCCGAAGAGAAGGCGCGCTGAAGAGTTCTTTCCTGTTCAGCCGGGAACCGGAGCCCGGCATAAAGAGCCTGAACACGGCCCGCGTTGAGCGGGAGGTTATCGAGTCGGCGGAAAGGAAGTGCGCGGGGCAAGCACACAAATGAAAAGAAACCTGTGTTCGCTGATGGTTGTTCTGGTGTTGGGAACGGTCGCGTATTTTCCGTCGTTGCGGAATGGGTTTGTGTACGACGATGAATACACGATCGTCAAGAACAGCCTGATCAAGAGCGGGCAGCACCTGCCGCAGCTTTTGCAGCGGGATTACTTTGCGCTGTCGGCGGAGCAGAGCTATCGTCCCTTGGTGACGCTGAGTTATTTTCTGGACTATGCGTTCTGGGTGCTGGATCCGTTCGGGTATCACCTCACGAATCTGCTGCTCCATCTTGCGACGGCATCCGTTTTGTTTATGTTGCTGACCGCGCTCATCGCTCGCGGGGAACCCGGGAGGGAATGGCGGTATGTTCCGTTGATTGCCTGCGCCATTTTCGCTGTGCATCCGATAAATTCTGAGGCGGTCAATTGCATCTCGTTTCGGGAGGACCTGCTGTGCGGGCTATTGTATATTGGAGCTCTGCTCGTGTATGTGAGGGGACGGTGGTACGGCCTCTCGCTGGTGTTGTTCGGTTTCGCGCTGTTGTCGAAGGAGATGGCGGTGACTCTTCCGGCGATGGTCGTGGCATATGATCTGCTCCTGGGCCCGCCGTGTCACGAGGGGGGCCGGGCTGACTGCAGAAAGAGACTCGGGCGTTACGGCGGGTACATTGTGGTGCTCGCCCTGTACGCGGTAGTGGCGTTTGGGGTTTTGCGGGGTGAGGGTCTCCAGGTGGGTAGGGCGCCTGGTGAAAATCTTTTGTCCGCATGTTTCATGAAGCTGTGGGTGGTGGCGTGCGATCTCGGGTCATTTTTCATTCCAGCGCGGTTGAGCGCCGAGTACGTGGTTTTTGCCCCCGGTCGTATGCGTGCGGCGGGGTTGTTGATCGGGTTTGCGTTGCTGTGGGCATTCCTGGTGCGGCTCCTCAGGTTCCCGGGGGGGAGACGGACAATAGGCCGGTCTTGCGGAGTCTCGGATCAGATGCCCCTCTCCATTGAGGGCGGAGTCTCGGATCAGATACCCCTCTCCCGTGAGGGTGGAGTCACGGAACAGATCCCCTCCCCCCTTGAGGGGGAGGGTGGGGGGTGTTCTGCCATCCCGATAATTGATTTAGTGCGGAGGCTTATCATTTTCGGTTGCGTTTGGTTTTTTGTGACGTTGCTTCCCGTGAGCGGGATATACCCGATATTCAACATTCGCGCCGACCGCTACATGTATCTTCCCTCGATGGGATTGTGCCTCGTGGTCTTGCTCGTTCTGAGCAGGCTCGGCGGGGTAAGGGTGGGGCAGCGCGCGTATCGCTTGTCTGTCGCCGCCATACTCTTTCTCGTTCTGCTGTGTTTTATGGGAGAGACGAGGGCCAGGACAAGGGTGTGGGGAAACGAACTGGCCTTGTGGAGCGACGCGCTCGCAAAGGCAGGCGAACATCCACGCGCGTATGTGGGGCGGGCGAACGCGCTTATAGACATCGGGAGATATGACGATGCGATCAGTGATTGCACGAAAGCAATCAAGCTCATATCCTCCTATCCGGAGGCGTATTATAACCGCGGGCTTGCATATCTAAAAAAGGGTGAGCAGGATCCGGCCATCCGGGACTTCAGTAGGACACTGGAGCTCGTTCCCGATCATACGGACTCGCTGCTCAACAGGGGAAACGCATGGACGGAAAAAGGCGAATATGACCGGGCGATCTCCGATTTCAACCGGGCTCTCGCCATCGCCCCGGAGAGCGTGGAAGCGTATAACAACAGGGGAGCGGCATATGGCGATCGAGGTGATTATGAACGAGCGCTCGCTGATTTCAATTGTGCCTTGAGGCTGAACCCTCGGTTTGCGGGTGCGTACTATAACCGCGCGATGGTCTATGTCGACAAGGAGGATTACGCGCGGGCACTGGGCAATTTCATGAAAGCGCGCTCACTGGGATATAAGGTAGATCCCTCGCGAATAGAAGCATGTCGCCGTAAGGCGGCCCCGGCAAGGTAGATTCCGATGAAACGACCGATCCCCATAGCCGACACTGCGTACGGGCTGTCCCGGCAGAACGTGGGCCGGCTCCGGGAGATTGGGCACTGAGGGGGAAAAGATCGTGTCGGCGAGTGGGCGACGCGGCGAATGGGCGATGTTAAAGGTTTGAATCAGCCGGCATGATCCTTTCCGCTATTCCGTCTTCACTATCTCGACTTTAAATCTTTCCTTCAAACGGTCGACCGCAACCTGGCGTGTTTTTTCGGAACAGAGCCGCTTGTAGATTGTCGTTTTCGCTGAATCTATATCCATCCCCTGGTACATCGGGTGCTCCCGGTAGAAATCAATGATTTCTTTTTTGGTGGGCTCCACTTCCTTTTCTTCCGCGACGATTTTTTCGATGGCGATCGAGTTGATGATCGATTTTTCCGCAGGGGTTTCCCAGAGGGGCCCCTCATTCGCCAGAGTTATCCCCTCCTTTTTCGCCTCCTGAGCGAGGATGTAATTCTTTATTATCGAAAACAGTTTCAGCGCAAAATCTTTCGTTTCCTGCTTCGTTGCCGCCGATAATTTTTCCTTATGGGCTGATTTCGCCATTTGAAGGATTCCCTGGAGCTCGGGTTCTTCTCCCACGGTGAATGTGTCATCGTTGATCGCTATCTTGAGCGATATAACATCCGTATCGCCGGGGAGCTCACGCCTGATGGCATCGTACATCATCTGGGCTTCTTTCTGACCCGCCTTGATGCCCCGGATCCCGTCGACCAGCGAGAAGTTCCGCAACGACTGACTCACCTTTGCCGGCAGCAGCGATTTCCCGTTCACGCTCACTTTCGCTGTATCAAAGAGGTCGGCCAGCCATTTCTGGTAGGCGTTATACGGCCCCTGCACAACGAGCAGGTTGCGGAGGGTCGAGCTGATGGATTCGTCGGATGCCGTTTCCTTGGGGAAGAAGGTGCGGTATTGGACGAGCAGCTCTTCGACCTGCGGGGGTGAGGGGGTGGATTGAGGTATCGTCTGCTTGAATTCGCCGAGCTTCTTTTCCTGAATCTTCATGGCGAGGCGGGGTACCTGATTTTTCCATTTATGTATCTTCTCCTCCTGCAGCCGTGATTTGTATTCCTCGGTCTTGTCGATCCCGCGCCGCAATCCCTCCTGGTACACCAGTTCGTTCTCTATCGATTTTTCGAGAATCTCCCTGTTAAATGGCGGGATCTGATCGGTATCCCTTGGCACGGCGAACGCTTCCCAAACATTTTTCTTCTTGAGTTCTTTCCCTCCAACGATGGCAACCACCTCGTCCGCCAGCTTATTGAATTCCGCCTGGTTGAGCGGCTTTTTCCCTAAAAGATCCTCCGCACTCAATTCATCGAGCACGCTTTTGCCTTTCGGCTTTTGTGTGGGCTCCGCTGATTTATTGGCTTCATCCTTGGATGCCTTGGGCTCTTGCGCGTAGGCGCGCATTCCAAAGGCGGTTAGAAATAGCGCACTCGCACACAACAGGATTTTCCTGTAAATCATACTTCGCTCCATTCTTACCCCCCGTAATGTCCCCAATGCAGAGAAACGATCCTTTTGCATATGTGGATTGTTTTTTCGTGTTGAGGTATTGTAGGCGAATATCGCGGCTGCTACAAGAATTTTATCCGGCGCGCAGCAAGGCACAAATCTTACGACAGGAATATTTGGACTTAACCACGAATTGAACGAATATAACTTGTCTGTTGTTTTTTTATAACATTATACAGTTTCCCTGACTACTCACTACTACACTGTTAAATTAGTTTTTACTGATATAAATGCCGTAAGCATTATGTCATTGCGAGGATCCCGCCGAGGCGCGCAGGAGCCGCGCCCGAAACGATGCTCGAGCTGCAAATGTGAAAAACTCTAAGAAAGGATTTATGTATGTGCAACTTGGCACGATTTTGGGCATGGGTAGGAATAGCTTCAAGAGAAATATCCCTGTTCAAAAGTATGCGTGTGTTAATTGCGGCGCGCCGTTTTTTAGACAATGAGACCAAAGGTCATGGAATTACACTATAAAGTGCCGCCTGACCTTGGTTGTTTATGCTCCTTTTTCGGGTCTCTGTCAACCGGTTTAGTTGCTGGTTCACCTCCTTGCGCCTGAGGCGCTGTTCGTTGATCCTTCGTTGCCGTTCCTCGACGATGGCTGTCCGTTGACCGGTGTGGGCCTGGTGGGGCGTCACGTAGTCGATACCGGAGTGGTAGTGTTCGTTATTGTACCACGGCACGTAGACGCCGAAGTATGCTTCGGCGTGGACGTCGTCCCGGAAGCGGTCTGGGAACTCCGGGTCGGTTTTGACGGTACTGAACATCGCCTCGATGAACGGGTTATCGTTGGGGGTCCGTGGACGGGCGAAGAGCTGGGGCATCTTATGATCCTCGAAGACCTGACGGACAGGACGTGCCTTCATCTGACGGCCCCGGTCATTGATGATTTCGGGCCGTTGAGCTTCCGGCAACGACAGAACGTTCTCGTTGGCCATGGCTTCCTCCAGAAGAACCCTGGCCTCAGAGGCATTCAACCAGCAGCTGATCCGCCAATGCACGATCTTGCGGGAGTACTCATCCAGCACCATGAACAGGTACAGGTAGTGACCTTTCACAAGCGTCAGCAGGTAGCTGATGTCCCAGCACCAGCGCTGATGTGACCACCGGCGTGAAAGTTCCTGATTCCACCGGTTTAAAAAGGTAACAAAATTTGGCACGGGTCCTGCTATAGACGCGCTTTCAACTGCGTCTTACACGCCCTCATCAACCTGTTTCATTCGCTTTCGGGACAAAAT
>JAPLCW010000136.1 GCA_026392015.1 Candidatus Auribacterota bacterium
CAGCGCTTTTAGCACTTATCCATCTCCTCTGCCAACACTCTGCCTGCGTGAACATCTTGATTCCCTAAAAGACGTCTGATACCCTGATCATAGCCGATAGAAAAGCTTCAAATCGCCATCAAAGTGCGTAAGTCGTGTTAGTTAGTAATGAATTTAGTGCTCAATATTTCGGGGAATCTCCTGTAAAGAATATATGGAAGTGGGGCAATCGACTATAGTTATAGCTTCTCCATGCTGTAGGGGCGCGATTTATCACGCCCGGGTTCGATAAATCGAACCCCTAAAAATCGATGCTCTCCAAACTGACCCACTACCGAATTTCCTCCTCCTTCATATTCACGCGGGCAGGACACATCACTATCCCTTGTTCCTGAACTGTTCCCATAAACGTTTGAAGCGGCTCTCGTAGATCATCTCAAAAAGTTCAAGCTTATCAGGGAAAAGCTCCCGGCATTTTTCCCTCACCCTGTTCTGTGCAATTTCGACGTCCACGTCGGGCAAACGCTCATCGAGGATCATGCGGCATACCTCATCGGCCATCCGCTTAAGTTCGTCGACCTTGCGCGCATCGTCCAGATTTCCAAGGATCCGGTCCAGGTCGCGGAAGAGAGATACATGAGACTCGTCAATAAGCGTTCCGCATTCACAGCGGATCGTCCGTCCGAATTGGAAGAGGGTGATATCGTACTGCCGTCCGCAGCGCGGGCATAGAACCGCCATACTACACCACCTCAGATCACCGAAAGAAGATGATCACTTAAACCACTGAGGGCACTGAAGCCACTGCGAACAAAGGAGGCTTCTTCAGTGTGTTCGTGTCTTCAGTGCTTGACGCCCCTTATTTCGCGTCGTAAAAACCGATTCAGCGGACACCCGCCGCAACGGGGTTTCTTCCTGCAATATTCCTTACCCGTACGGACGATGAGGGCGTGGTACTCATTGTAATACCGTGCGCGTGAGGGAAGGCGCTCCATGAAGAAACGCTGCGCTTCATCGTACGAGGCGCGCGAGTGCAAGAAACCATGTCGGGCGAAGATCCTCAGCGTGTACGCATCCACAACAAATACCCGCTTCTCAAAGGCGTAGAGGAGAATACTGTCCGCCGTTTCCGGGCCGATGCCATGGACGGATAGGAGTTTTTCCCGCAACGCGCGGATAGTCTCACGCCCCATGCGCTCGAGCGACCCGCCATACTCGCCATCGAGAAACGACAGGAACGCCTTCAGTTTGATCGCCTTCTGGTTAAAGTAACCGGAGGACCTGATCAACGAAGCAAGCCTCGCTGTGCGAACCTCACGCAACCTTTTTACCGAGAGCAGGCCGGACTTTTTCAGCTTTGCGATCGCTTTCTCGACATTGCTCCAGGCGGTATTTTGCGTGAGGATCGCCCCCACAATCATCTCGATCCCCACCCCCCCCGGCCACCAGTGCTGAGGACCGAACGCCTTGTAGAGTGCGCGATAGATGGCTCGGGGGTCAGGGCCGCGATTTTTCACAACTGATACCCGAACTGCTTTAACCGCTGCTCGTCCTTCTTCCAGTCCCTGATGATCTTCACCCTGAGATCAAGAAACACCTTTTTGCCGAGGAATAACTCGATATCCTGCCGCGCGGCGCTCCCGATCCTCTTGATCATGGCGCCGGACTTTCCGATAAGAATACCCTTCTGGGATTCCCGCTCCGCGACGATCGTGGCACTGATCATGACAATTCCGTCATCCCGCTCCTTCATCCCCTCCATCAGGACCGCGGTACCGTAGGGAATCTCCTGGTGAATAAAACTGAAGACCTTCTCCCTGATCATCTCCCCGACGGCGAACCGCGTCGGTTGATCCGAGAGGAGATCATCCTCAAAAACCTTCTCGCCCTCCGGGAGCAACTCAATGGTTATTTTTATGAGGAGCTGCACATTGTCGCCCCGCTGCGCCGACAGTGGGATGATCTCTCTGAACGGCAGGAGATCCTTGTATGCGGCGATCACGGGGAGGAGCGCCGGCCCGGCAACGGCGTCAACCTTGTTGATGAGGAGGAGGATGGGGGCTTTGCACGTGCGGAGCATCTCCACCACCTCCCGGTCCTGCGGCTGTATCTCGTCGGGCTCCACCATGAGGTAGACCGCGTCTGCCTCGCCAAAGGAGCGGCGGGCCCCGCGCACCATATAGTCCCCGAGTGCGTCCTTCGGCCTGTGGAGACCGGGGGTATCGACGAATACGATCTGCGCGTCGGGGAGGGTCATGATCCCGCGGATCGGGTCACGCGTCGTCTGCGGCTTCGGCGTCACAATTGCGAGTTTCTGTCCGACGAGCCTGTTGAGGAGCGTCGATTTCCCCACATTGGGCTTACCGACGATCGCTACGAAACCAAATTTCATAATATATGCTTTACGCTGTAAGTTTTAAGCTGTACGCCATAAGCGGGAAACGCGATTGCTGTTGCTTATCGCTTAGTGCTTACAGCTTACGGCTGTTTTTACATACCTTTCAATCTGCTGGCAGATTCCGTGCATGGCCCTCAACTCGTCATCGACGAGGCCACTCCGGCCAAGGATGCGCTTGAGCGTCCTCATGACGCTCGTGAGCACCTTCCTGTTCCCCTTGTCGCCATAGCCGATGCTCTTGAGCGCCGATTCGAGCCGCGTGAAGAGCTGCCAGAGTTCGGATTGCGACGCGAGCGATACGGGGGTTTCACTGTGGTCGGAATCGGCGTATTGAAAAAACTCGTGGCACACCACCATCACCGCCTGGGCCACGTTGAGCGATGGCGCTCCCCGCGGCGAGGTGGGAATGCGCATGGCAACCTGACAAAGCGCGAGTTCCTCGTTGGATAACCCCTTGTCCTCGCGCCCGAAGAGAATGGCGACCCTGTTGGTCTTCGTGACGGACGCAATCCGCGGAACGGCCTCGCGGAGTTCGATGATCGGCCGGCGGTAACGTCCCTTCCTCCGCGTGGTGCCCACCACAAGGCCGAAATCCCTAAGCGCCTCGTTGAGCGTCCTGCAGACACGCGCGTTTCTTACGATCTCTTCAGCGCCCCATGCGAGGTTGTACACCTCGGGACTATCGTACGGGACCGGGTTCACCAGGATGAGGTTGCTCACCCCCATATTTTTCATCGCGCGCGCGGCGGATCCTATATTGCCGCCGTTGCGCATCCCCACGAGCACTATGGAGATATTGTCCATTATCGCTTTCATAAAACCTCATCTGACGGCATCAGAGGGAGAGCCGAATCCCTCACCCGCCGACCGCCGAACCGCCGATGCACCCGGCGTAATCCGTTCATCAACTTTAAATGTTTTAAACCGCGGATTACGCGGATTTTATTTGTGTTATCCGGGATTATATTTCTTTAACCATTGAGAGCACTGAAGACACCGAAGCACTATCTCAGAGCGCTCAGTGTCCTCTGTGGTTCAGCCTTTTTCAATCCGCCCAATCCCTGCCTATGCCGAAGCGGAGCTCCTGCTCCGCGAAGGCAGGCGCGAAATCCGCGGTTTAATACTATAATTCTTCTTTACGTGATGAGTAATCCGGTCTAGTTTTTTTTCGAGGTCACGGCAAAAAATGAGGCGAACTCCTGTCGCACCCTGCGGCTGCCGCACTTCGAGCATCCGATCTTCTTCCTGTCGTGCTCCCCAATGGTCATCGTCACGGTGAAGCGTTTTCTGCACTTCTCGCATCTGTAGTCGTACGCCGGCATGATCGATCACCCCCTTCACCATTTTCTGTGCACGATATACTCTATCGACTCCGGGATGCAGTCAATGATATCCGATGCTGTCAAACCCCGCTCCCCGAACGCCAGTGCCGCGCGATCGCCCGCGTCGCCGTGGATAAACACCCCTGCCCGCGCCGCATCCCGCGGCGACATCCCCTGTCCCCAGAAGGCGGCGATCACCCCGGAGAGCACATCCCCGCTGCCGCCCGATGCCATCCCGGGGTTGCCGCTCGCGTTTATGCTGACACTCCCGTTCCTGTCGGCCACGACGGTGCCCGCTCCCTTGAGAACGAGTGTGACGCCTTGCGCGCGCGCGAAATCCTCCGCCACCCTCAATCTGTCCTTGAAAATATCCGCGGTGGCGCAGTTCAGGAGGCGCGCCATCTCTCCGGGATGGGGGGTGAGGATCAATGGCGCACCCGCTTTTTTCAGAACGTCTCTCTCCTCGGCCACTGCATTGAGACCATCGGCATCAATGAGCATCGGTTTCCGAAGCCCGGAAACGAGCATCCTCACCATCTCTCCCGTCTCCGGATGCCGGGAGAGGCCGGGGCCGACCACCACCATGTCGAATCGATCCGCCTGCCGCAGTATCGCCTCACCCGCCGCTTTCGAAAGCGTCCCTTCAGCTGTCTCCGGCAACGGAACTGTCATCGCCTCGGTGAGTTTCACCTCGAGCACGGGATTGAGGCTGCGCGGAACCGCCACGGTCACGAGCCCCGCGCCGGCGCGGAGCGCCGCAGAGGCGGAGAGGCACGCGGCGCCGGTCATGCCCGGCGAGCCCGCGACGATAAGGAGCCTCCCGTAGTCGCCCTTGTGCGAAACCCTTTTCCGCGGAGGGAAGAGGCTGTAGAGATCCTGTTCGACCGTGAGCTCACCGCTCGCAGGAACGCGGCGTATCAGATTGTCCGAAAGCCCGATGTCGGCAACGCGGATACGCCCGCAATACTCGATACCGTCCCCGCGGACAAGGCCGATCTTCGGGAGGCCCATGGTCACCGTCGCCGATGCCTTGACCGCGATGCCACATGCGGCCCCGCTCGTCGCATCGAGCCCCGACGGGACATCGATCGAGAGCACTGTCTTATACAAACCACCGATAAAGAAGATCGCCTCTGCAAGATAGCCGGTGACGCTCCCCTTCATTCCCGTTCCGAGAATACCGTCGACGACAATATCATATGACAGCGCGTTTTCGCTCAGATCCTCAAGATCATCAAGTCCGGTGGCGCAGACCACCTCCTCCCCTGTCCGCTCCAGCCTCTGAAGGTTCTCGCGGGCATCTCCTGCAAACTCCTTCCTGTCCGCCAGGAGGACGGTCTTCGTTTTTATTCCCGCGGATGCGAGATGCCTCGCCGCAACGAACGCGTCCCCGCCGTTATTTCCTTTTCCGGCGAAGAGGAGCGCCGCATGACGCATTTTCCCGCGATCGATCATCTCGACGACGCAGCGGGCAACCGCTATCCCCGCCCGCTCCATAAGGTCAAGGCCCGGGATTGCCTGCTCCCGTACGGCGAGCCGGTCAAGCTCTCTCATCTGGTCGGCCGTGATAAGTTTCATGATGAAGTAGCTAGTAGTTAGTAGTTAGTGGCTAGGGAAATGCAAAAAGAATTTAGAGTGTACATGGACGCACTCAGAGATCTTCTGGCCCGAGGCGCAGCAGTTCGAGCATGTCCCTGACCGCCCGCTCCATCCCCACGAGAATCGCCCTGGAAATAATGCTATGGCCGATGTTGAGTTCCTCAAGATGGGGGATACGGAGGACGGGGCGGACGTTTCCATAGGTCAGGCCATGCCCCGCGTTGACCCTTAGCCCCATTCCATGCGCGAATTCACCCATCGAGGCCAGTTTTTCCATTTCGCTCAGTCGTTCGCGCGCGCTCTTCGCATCCGCGTAGCGACCGGTGTGGAGTTCGATAAAATCAGCGCCGCATTGTCCCGACGCCCTGATCTGTTCCTCCACAGGATCGACGAAAATGCTCACGACGATGCCGGCGCGGCGGAGGCGCTCCACGCACTTCCTGATCGCCTTCTCGCCCCCCACAACATTTAATCCTCCCTCTGTGGTGATCTCCTCTCTCTTCTCCGGCACGAGGCAGACGCTATCGGGACGAATCCTCTCCGCAAATGAAACGATCTCATCGGCGACAGCCATCTCGAGGTTCAGCCGGGTGCGCACAGTCCTCCGGAGAATCTCCAGATCGCGGTCCTGCATGTGACGCCTGTCTTCGCGAAGGTGCGCCGTAATGCCATGCGCCCCCGCGAGCTCGCAGAGCACCGCCGCGGCGACGGGGTCCGGCTCCACCGTCCTGCGCGCCTGACGGACGGTCGCCACATGGTCGATGTTCACCCCCAGCTTGATCATCCCTTCGCCCTCTTCTGACCGCTCCCTGCGCCGGACTCTTTCCGGATCGCCTCACCAATCTTGTCGGCCATCGCTTGAATCGCGGAGGCATCCCTCCCCTCGATCATCACCCTGGCGATATTCTCCGTGCCCGAATAGCGCACGAGCACTCTCCCCTCGCTGCCCAGTTCCTTTTCCGCGCGCCGGATCAGCTTCGTCACCGCCGACAGATCCTCGAGCCGCTTCTTGTGCTGCACGACGATATTGACGAGCACCTGCGGATACTTGGGGATGCGTTTTCTCAAGAGGGACAGTTTCGTCTCCTTAGAGCGCAAGATCCGGAGCATTTGGAGGGTGGTGATCATCCCGTCGCCGGTGGTGGTGTAATCTCCGAAGATAATATGCCCGGACTGCTCGCCGCCGAGAGCGGCATCGCGTTTCAGCATCTCCTCAGTGACATAGCGGTCCCCGACCTTGACCCGCAGCATGGTGATTCCAGCCTTCTTCATCGCCTTTTCCAATCCGTAGTTGCTCATCACCGTGGCGACGAGGCAATTGCCGCGTAGTGCGCCGCTTTCCTTCAGGTCGAGGGCGCAGACCCCCATCATATGATCGCCATCCACTACCTGCCCCTCCTCATCGACCATGATCACCCGGTCCGCGTCGCCATCCAGGGATATGCCCACATGGGCGTTGTGACGCGGAACCGCCTCTGCAATTATCTCCGGATGGAGGGAGCCGCAGTTCCGGTTGATGTTCGTCCCGTCGGGTTCCGTATTGAGAACAATCACCTGCGCGCCGAGTTCCATGAGGATTCTCGGCGCAGCCCTGTACCCCGCGCCGTTCGCACAATCGAGCACAATCTTCAGCCCATCCAGCACCATCCCCTTGGGGAAGGAGTTCTTCACAAACTCGACATAGCGCCCCTGCGCGTCGTCCACCCGATATGCCTTCCCCACGTCGAGCGCGGTGGGGCGGATCGAGTCCAGTTCTCCGCTCGCGATGAGCTTTTCCATGCGCTCTTCCGTCCTGTCAGGAAGTTTGCAGCCGTTACGGGAAAAAAATTTGATCCCATTGTCCTCATACGGGTTGTGCGAGGCGGAGATCATGATGCCGGCGTCGGCCCTGAGCGATCTTGTGATGAAGGCGGTCCCGGGCGTAGGCAGGGGGCCGATGAGGAGTACGTCCACCCCCATGGAGCAGATACCCGCCACGAGGGCGTTTTCCAGCATATAGCCGGAGAGGCGGGTGTCCTTGCCGATCACGATCCTGTGGCGGCGGTCCGAGTTCCTGAATACATATGCCGCGGCGCGCCCGAGCTTCAGCGCGGTTTCCACCGTCATCGGCTCCGTGTTGGCCACACCCCGAACTCCATCCGTTCCGAATAGCTTCATTATTTTATCTTCCAACCGATGAACTAAAGAGGATAGGAAGCCAGTAGTTAGTAGCTAGTAGTTAGGGTTTAGGGACAATGTCTCCCTCACCCCCAGCTACTGATTACTCCGTTATTCTTTTTCCCCTAACTACTAGCTACTAACTACTGTCTTCCTCACGTCTCCGATGCTCTCAGCCGCTCCACGCCGGGAGCCGGCTGCGATTTCTCAGCTACCACAGCGTCCGTCGGTATTTCCTTTTTCTCCTCTTCCGGCGGCTGCGGCGGCTCCAGCGGGGGAAGTTTTTCCCCCTTGATGACGAGACCGATCTCCTCGCCATCGAGCACCTCGCGCTCGAGGAGGGCGTTCGCAATCCTGTCGAGCGCATCCTTATGAGAGAGGATAATCTCTTTCGCCCGGGCATAGCAGTCGTCGATGATGCTCCTCACCTCCCTGTCGATCTCCTGGGCGGTCTTTTCGCTGTAATCAGTGGAGCGGGCGATCTCCTTTCCGAGGAATATGTGCTCCTCGCGATCACCGAAGGTCATCGGGCCGAGCCTTTCGCTCATCCCCCACTCGCAGACCATCATGTGGGAAAGCTTCGTCGCCTGCTTTATATCGCTCTGCGCTCCCGAGGTGATATCCCCGAAAACAATCTCCTCCGACACACGCCCGCCCATCATCCCGGTTATCTGGCCGAGCAATTCCTTCTTGCTATGGTGGTACTTGTCCTTCTCGGGAAGCTGCATCGTGGCACCGAGGTACGCTATACCGCGGGGGATGATCGTCACCTTGTGGAGCGGCTCGGTCTCCTTGATCAGATTGAGCACGAGCGCGTGGCCCCCCTCATGGTAGGCGGTGACTTTCTTGTCCTTCTCGTCCATGACGCGGCTCCGCCGCTCGCGCCCCCAGCGCACCTTGTCGCGCGCCTCCTCTAGATCATCCAGAGCCACCGACTTCTTATTCTCCCGCGCGGCCAGAAGCGCCGCCTCGTTCACCAAGTTCGCGAGATCCGCCCCCGAGAAGCCGGGAGTGCCCCGGGCGATGACGCTCAGCTCTACGTCTTTGTTCAGGGGGACGCTCTTCACATGCACCCTGAGGATCTCCTCCCTCCCCCGCACGTCGGGGAGATCTATGACAATCTGGCGGTCGAAGCGGCCGGGGCGGAGGAGCGCGGGGTCGAGGACATCGGGCCGGTTGGTCGCGGCGATGAGGATGACCCCCTCCTGGGTGTTGAAGCCGTCCATCTCGACGAGCAGGGCGTTCAGCGTCTGCTCCCGCTCATCGTGGCCACCTCCGATCCCGGCGCCGCGGTAGCGCCCGACGGCGTCAATCTCATCCATGAAGATGATGCAGGGGGCGTTCCGCTTCCCCTGCTCGAACAGGTCGCGCACGCGCGCCGCCCCCACGCCGAAGAACATCTCCACGAAATCAGAGCCGCTGATGGTGAAAAACGGGACATCCGCCTCGCCTGCGATCGCCTTCGCGAGCAGCGTCTTCCCGCAGCCCGGCGGGCCGATGAGCATGACCCCTTTGGGGATCTTCCCCCCAAGTTTTTGAAATTTCTTCGGGTCTTTCAGGAAATCGATGATCTCCTGGACCTCCTCCTTCGCCTCATCGATCCCCGCGACATCCTTGAACGTCACCCGCTCCTCCCCCTTCATCATGAGGCGGGCGCGACTCTTCCCGAAACTCAGTGCGCCTTGGCCGACTCCCTTTATCTGGCGTGAAATGAGAAACCAGATGATTCCTGCGATAAGGAAGATTGGAAGAAATGTCAGGATGATGTTGTTGAGGTATGCCCGGGAAGGCTCGACCTTGATGCTCACCTTGCTCGTCATGAGGAGATTTTTGAGATCGAGAAGCGCCGCATCTCCGGGGATAACGTCCACCGCGTATTTCTTGCCGTTCTTGAACGTCCCCTCCCCCCTCACCGACCCTTCCGTGATCGTGAACGTGGTGATCTTTCCGTCCCTCACGCCACTCTCGAATTGGTTGTACTGGAGGAGCTCTGCGCCCGGCTCCTGCCATTTTTGCATCTGGTAGGCAAGCATGATGCCGATGAGAACAATGAGCCAGAGGATGGCGGTGGATAACGGCTTCTTCTGTCCCCTGCCCGACCCTGTTCTTTTCTTCTCAGCCATGTGTCTGTATCCTCACGTGTAACGACTTAAGTAATCAGAATACAGAATACAGAATTCAGGAGACAGGAGATAAACGTTTCCTTGAAACGCCATTATTCTGGATTCTGTATTCTGGTTTTTCCATTCTGACTCCTGAATTCTGGCTTCTGAGCAGTTAGCTACAATGTATCACATTTCACCGATCTTTTCCACCGCCACCTCGATCACGCGCTTTGTTCCTGGGGTTATCCTGTAGTGGTTTGCGATCCTGTAGCCCACAAGCCAGATAACATCATCCCCGCATGTGACTATCGGCACCCTATCCCGGAGGCGGTGGGGGAGCTTCTCATCCATCATGATCCGCATCAGTTTCTTCTCCCCGGACATCCCAAGGGGGGCGTAGCGATCGCCGGCCCGGCGGTTCCTCACCGTGAGGGGGCGCCCTCCCACTGCATCTTCCGAAAAATATTCGATGAGCGGCCAGAGTCGGTCCGCCCCCCCGTTCCATACCGCAGCCAGTCTCGCGGGCCGCTTCTTCAGCCGCTTCACGTCGCGCCTCGGAAGCATTTTCACGCTGAAGCGAAGGAGAAAGGGGGAAGAACAGACCTCCCGCCCATCCTCAAGCGGGAATTCATATTTTTCCGCCTCCCGCTCCTTCTCGCGGCTCAGTACCAGCCTTCCGTATTCCCGTGCGGCGACCAGATCCCCGAGCAGATAATGAAACCCATACTCACCACTCCCCTCGCAGAAAGAGGAGAGGGCGCGCAACTCGTTGTAGCCGGGCGCCTCGGCGGAACCAAGCTCGCCGATCGCGATCGAGAGTAGTTCTCGTTGCAGTGCCGGGGGAGCTTCGAGGAATTTCTTCAACGGCAGCTCGATACTCCCTTTCCGCCGTCTCTCGGCAATAGAGAGGAACAGCTTCCGCGCTTCATCATGTATATAGGTGTACGCATCCGCGAAGAGTTCGGCGCTGCGCCTGACGACCTCCCTCACATTCGGGTTGTAATTCTTTTCGAGATATTTTACGAGACGGCGCCTCACCCTATTTCTAAGAAATTGGACATCGACGTTGCTCCGGTCAATCCTGTAGCGGATGCCGAACTCCTTTGCGCAAGAGAGGATCTCCGACCTCCAGAGGCACAGGAGAGGCCTGATGATCGTTGCATCCCCCTCCCGCCTCGCCGGCAGCATGCCGCGCAAACCGCGCACCCCCGCCCCGCGTACGAGGCGCATCAGAAATGTCTCCACCTGGTCGTCGGCGTGATGGCCGACCACGATCGTATCAGCGCTGATTTTCTTCGCGCACCGCCGAAGGAATGCGTAGCGCGCCATGCGCGCTGCCGTCTCAAAAGAGAGACTCTTCTTCGCGGCGAGCCCGCGCACGTCCGCCCGTTCGGAGACAAAGGGAAGTTTCTGCTCCCTGCAGTAGTTACGCACAAAGAGCTCGTCCTTGTCCGCCTCTCTCCCCCGGAGGCCGTGGTGGAGATGCGCGACATGAAGGATGAGATGATACTGCGGAGCGAGATCCTGGAGCAGGCGGAGGAGCACCATGGAATCAGGCCCGCCTGATACCGCAACGATGAGTCTCTGGCCATCCCTCAGCATCCGGTGCTCCCGGATAAAGGCCTCGACCCGCTTTACCATCGATAGGTTGCTCATGGGTAAATCCAAAGGGGAAATCCAAAGTGGGGGCTTTTGTTTACCGTACCCGAGACTGTAGCCGATACTTAAGTATCGGCTACAATATATATCGTAAATATTAAAAAGTCCGCACTTTTTGTTGCATGATCTAAATCCACAGGGAAAATCAGTTTTTTGAAGGATCCCTTCGAAAAACAGCATATCCCATTCCCCACACTCCTCGCAAGGAAAGATAACCTTCCGAAGTAATGGTTCAGTCTCGCAGGGTCTCAAATCACATCCCCTCCCCCCTTGAGGGGAGCCTGTCCTGAGCGACGCCGAAGGAAGGGTAAGGGTGGGGGGGGTGCTGCCCACCCCAATGACTAACCCATTACCTCCCGAAATGTAAGATAACTGATCAAATTCTTCACCCAATGGGTGCGAATATATCAGGGACGGAAACTGTGTAGGTGCTTGATTCCCGCCTGCGGCGGGCACGTATCGAGCTTGCCCGGATGGGCCCTGCGGTTCGGATCGGATAAATCCCTGACGCCTCCAGGCAGGCCACCCCTGCATTATCCGCCATTCCGGGTAAATGCGGCCGTCCATTTGACAAATCGCTGTTTATACTGTAAATTTATATAGGTGGCCTACTACAAGAAAGATACGTGTGTCTTTGGGCAGATCGAGAAGGTCGGAGCAGTGTGTTTATTTAAGTCTTTTTGCCCTATACATCACTCAAAGGCAAAGGGCGGGAGAATAATGAAGGCACGCTTTTGCGGCATTATTACAGTGAGCGTTCTGGTCTGCTCAGCCCTGTCCGCCTTTGCGCAGCCCGCCGACTCTCCGTGGCCGATGTACCACAGGAACGCGGCGCATACTGGCATCGGGGCGTACAATGGGCCGAACGCCCCGACGCTGTCGTGGAGCTACTCTACCGGTGGAATCCTATACTGCAGCCCCTCGATCGACGCGGAGGCGAATGTCTACTTCGGGGCGAACGACAACAACTTTTACTCGGTCAGGCAGGCAGGCGCGTTCCGGTGGAGTTACGCGACGGTCGGGTTGATAGGATACGGGTCGGCGATAAGCACCGGAGGGGTTGTGTACTTCGGATCGGCGGACAATAGTCTGTACGCCCTGAACAGCGGCGGGTTGCTCTCTTGGAGTTATCTCGCCGCAAACGATTGCCTTGTGGCTCCCACGATAGGATCGACAGGGCTGATATACGCCGTCTCTCATGATGGGCGCGCCTACTCATTGAACGCAACTGGGACGTTGCGTTGGAGTTATTATACAGGGGCCAATCCGATGCCGGGATCGCCGTCGCTCGGCTCTAACGGGATGGTGTACATCATGGGGTATAGTGCTCGATTTCACTGCCTGAACGCCAGCACCGGTGCGTTCTCGTGGTCGTACAATGCGGGCACGGGGGCCACCACCTCTGCGGTGGCTGGAGACGGGACTATATTCCTCTGCTCCGACTCCACGTTCGCGTTCAACTCGAACGGGTCGCTGAAGTGGAAGGACTCGATCACCACCGCCTCCGGTAATAACGGCCCATCGGTGGACGCGAACAACACCATGTACGCTGCCGGAGGGACGCGGATGTACTCGATCCTTTCCAGCGGGGCGGTCTCGTGGAGCTATGTGACGGGGGCGACGAATAACACGTCGTCACCCGCGTTGGACTCCGATGGAACGATATACTGGGGGTCGGGCAACACGAACTTCTATGCGTTCAAATCCAACGGCACGTTGGTATGGAGCTATGCGGCAGGGCTCGAAGTGCGGTGCCCGCCAGCGCTCGGAGCGCCCGGCGAGTTGTACATAGGATCGCATGACAAGAGGATGTATCGATTCTACGTCGCGCCCACCCCCACCGCCACACCCACAAATACTCCTACAGTAACACCGATAGAGACGCCTACGAACACGCCCACAAATACTCCGACGCAAACTCCGACACAGACGCCAACAAACACGCCCACAAATACTCCCACGGACACCCCGACTCGGAGACCGACGGAAACTCCAACAGAAACTCCGACACAGACGCCAACCGAGACACCGACCATTACGCCAACGCCTAGCTCCTATGCTCCATGGGCGATGTTCAAATACAACAAATATCATACATCGCAGAGCCATCTCCCAGGACCGCAGAATGGATGGTTTTACTGGAGTTACTACATTGAATCGAGTGAGAGCTCTCCCACCATAGGAAGCGATGGGAGAGTATACGTCGGTTCGTCGAATAGCAGATTATACGCTATCAGTTCAACAGCCACATTATCATGGAGTTATCGAACGGTATCATCTTTAGGCATATCATCTCCTGCGATTGATACTGACGGTAAGGTGTATGATACCTCGTCCAGCTACACATTTTATGCATGGACATCATCCGGATCACTGAGTTGGACTTACCCAATCGGGGAGGCCGGGTCGGCTGCCTCCATAAGGAGTGACAGTGTGGTCTATGTCGGCGGCGGTAGTTTTTTCAACACTGTCTACGCTCTTAATCCCAATGGCTCTTTAAGTTGGAGTTATATGGGAGGAAGCAGATTTCAATCATCTCCCGCCATAGCGGAGGATGGGAGCATGGTGGCTCCCAATTCGGATAATCGTCTCTATTACATCGGTTCGACGGGCGGGTTCTCATGGAGCTACCACATAGCCGGCGAAGGTCAATGTTCACCTGCGATAGGGTTCGATGGAAGGATATATGTTCCTAACATGTATGCCGCGCAATTTTGTCTTAATTCTAATGGTTCAAGGGCATGGGTTTATTCTTTTAATAATGACACGCGATCTTCACCCGCCGTGGGATCAGATGGCATGTACTACAACGGCTCTTCAGACGACAGGTTCTACGCGCTCACGTCGAATGGCACCCTGAGCTGGAGTTACCAGACGTTGGGTGATATATACTCTTCTGCTTCGCTCGGAAGCGATGGAAAAATATATGCAGGTTCATGTGATAACAGTTTATACGGTTTCAATCCGAACGGGACGCTTCGGTGGAGTTACGTAACGGCGGGTGATATAGGCCTTTCCTCGCCCGGCATCGCGAACGACAATCTGCTCTACATATCCTCGAAGGATGGCAATCTCTACTGTTTCAGTGATTATACACCCTTGCCGGCGAACACACCGACGCTAACACCTACACCGACAGAGACGCCGGCTGAGACATCGACTCCGATACCGCAACCAATATTGCCTGCTGCTCTTGCGCATTATATGATGAATGATAATGCTGAGACTGTAACCGTGGTTGATAACCTCGGCAATTATAATGCGGCTGCCACAGCGAATACCTCAACTTTGACAACCTCGGGCAAAATAAATGCTGCTCTAGCTTTCAATGGTAGCAGCAACTATGTGGATACCCCGCTTAACCCTTCAACTCAGTTCGGACAGGAGTTTAGCATTGCCTGTTGGGTTTATCCCCATGCTCAAGGTAACTATAGGGGGATATGGGGAGATCACGGGGGCGTTTATCAAGGTATTCAATTGCAGTATGAGGATCAATGGAAAGCAGAATTTGGCGATGGAAGCAGTTGGGAAGGGATGGGATTGGGAGACTTGACACTTAATGCCTGGACTCATCTGGTTGTGGTTATAAAAGGAGGTAGCTATATCAAAGTGTATAAAAATACAGTGCTCACTTCCCAATCTACAAGTAAAAATGTTTCTCACCAAACTGATTTCTGGATAGGGAGAGCATTTGCCTCTTCCGATAGATATTTTGATGGGGCGATAGATGATGTTCGTATTTATACCAGGGAATTAACCTCCGGGGAAGTTGCGTCACTTTATAACGGTGGTTCTGGAACGGAAAGTGAAGGGGTAACACCTACGCCCACACCTACGGAGACACCCACTCAAACACCAACTAAAACGCCGACGCCGACCCAGACTCCGACTCAGACTCCGACGAATACGCCCACCAATACACCGACTGACACGCCTACCAGCACACCGACCCACTACACGGACTGGCCGATGTTCAAGTACAGCTCGAGGCACACGTCGCTGAGCCACGTGCAGGGCTCGCAGGAGGGGATACTCTTCTGGAGCTATTACATAGGATCGAGCGAGAGTTCTCCGGCGATAGGGAGCGATGGGAATATATACGTCGGTTCTTCGGACAACAGACTGTACGCGATAAGTTCGCGAGGGGCGTTCGCATGGAGCTATAAGACAGATGGTACGATTAACATAGCTTCGCCGGCGGTGAATGTGAGCGGCGATATATATGTGAGGTCGTGGGACAGTAGGTTCTATTGTGTCAGTTCATCAGGTTCGCTCCAGTGGAGCTACTACGATTACGTGTCCGATTCATCGCCAGTGGTGGAGGGGAATGGCACTGCCTGTTTCGGGACGAACGACAATATTCTCTACTCGCTCGGCGCGAGCGGCGTGCTCAACTGGAGTTACCTGCAGCCGGAAGCAATCGGCGCCTCTCCGGCTATAGGGTTCCACGGGGAGATATATGTCCCCAATTACGATAACTATCTGTATTGCCATCTCCCGACCGGATCGTTCTCCTGGAGTTACAACATAGGGGGGGATGGGATGTGCTCTCCAGCGGTCGGTTTTGACGGGCGCATCTACATTCCCGATGGGGATGAGATACACTACTGCATCAGCTCAATCGGTTCGCTCTTATGGAGTTATGCAACTGGCGGCGCCACGCGTTCGTCCTTTGCGGTAAGCGGTGATGAAGTTCTCTATATAGGATCGCTTGACAACAGGCTCTACTCGCTGAAGTCGGACGGCACGTTCAACTGGAGCTATCTCACGGGAGGCGGCATCTATTCCTCTCCTGCGCTGGGAAGTGACGGAGTGATGTATTTGGGGTCTCATGACAATGTGCTCTACGGCATCAACCCTGACGGCAGCCTCCTGTGGAGCTACGGGACAGGGGCGGATATAGGCTGTTCCTCGGCGGCGATAAACAGCGACAGGCAGGTGTATTTCGTTTCGAAAGACGGTTACCTCTACTCGATTGCGGATTATACGCCGTTGCCCACTGCCACACCGACGATGTCTCCTACGTCGACACCTAGCGGGACACCAACCGAAACACCTACGGAGACACCGACTCAGACACCGACGGTGACGCCGACTGAAACACCGACGATGTCTCCTACGTCGACACCTAGCTGCACGCCGACTGCGAGTCCCACAATGACCCCAACACGCACGCCGACCGTAACGCCGACACATAGACCGACCGTCACGATGACCCCCGCGCCGAGCCCGACGACGGCACCGGGAGAGATATCAATCCCGACGGGGCTGAGGGCGCTCGCGGGAGCCGACAACATCACGCTCGAATGGAATGCGAACCCGGAATCATTCCTGAGGGGCTACAACCTTTACAGGGATGTGACCGCGAGAGGGGCGTTTGCGACGAAGGTAAACAGCGAGCCTATAGAAAACACCGGGTACGTTGACAGTAACCTCACTCGCGACCAGACATTCCACTACAGGCTCACGGCGCTGGACACGTCCGGTCGCGAGAGCCCGCCCACGTTGCCCGTATCGGCGACGGTTGGACATCTGAGAGTGTGGATGCCTGACTACCGCGGAGTGGCGGGCAATGAGGTTCGCCTGCGCGTGAATGTGCCGAATGCGCGTGGGATTTCGGGTACGATGGACATATCCGTGACGTACGATTCGGGTGTTCTTGAGTACATCGGCGTGGAACGGACCTCCATCACGGAAGATCTCACGATGTATGACAACACGACGCCCGGCCCCGGCCCGGGGCAGCGGACGGTGCTCCTGAGCTCGGTGAGGCCGGGTTCCGACTACACGCTCACGGGGGAAGGGCACCTGTTCAATCTGAAGTTCAGGGTAGCGACCGGAGCGGTCCTCGGACACGTATCAACGCACTCATTTACCTCAGTGTTTATATATGATATTCACAGGACGGCACTCAGTGTTGATTACAGTGACACGGCCACGCTCACTGTTGCGGCCGACTATATCCTTGGCGACCTGAATGGTGATGGGATTGTCAGGAGCGTTGATGCCGAGATCGCAATGGGAATAGCAACGAAGGAGATAAGTCCTACAACTCTCCAGATGGACGCGGGGGATGTGAACGGCGATGGGGCAATCGACTCGGCAGACGTGGTGTTGATAATGAGGATTGCGGTGGGGTTGCCCATCAATCCGTCGGTGGCTTCCAGCGGCGGCCTCGTTCCGCCGGGAGGATATGTGTTGACGCTGCCGGAGACGAGCGGAGCGCCTGGCGAGACGATCACCGTGCCTCTCGAGATCAACGACGCCTCGGAAATCAGCGGTTCTGATGTGTATCTGAACTACGATGCGTCGCTCCTTGTGCCGAAGAATGTGAATACGACCGACCTCACGAAGAGCTGCGGCATCAGGTGGAGGATAGTGAGAGATGGGGTGATGGGGATCACGTTCGGGCAGGACACGGGGCTGACCGGCGGGGGCGGCAAGTTCCTAGAGATGGTGTTCCAGATTGCGGAGGGAGCGCCGTCAGGCTCGGAGAGCCAGTTGAAGCTGTCGCGCGCGAAGCTGAGCGGACAGTACGGGGATGATCTCTCGTGGTGGACGGGTGTGAGAATGGTGGACGGGGTGGTGAGAGTGGGAGGAGGGACGCCGACGCCCACGCCGCCGATCACGTTGACATTGTGGACTGATAGGGATAGTTACAATCCTGGAGACACGCATGAGTTGCGGTACTCGTTGAAGCCAAACATACCGAGCCATCTGCTGAACTATGTTATGGCGGATTGCTACATGGTGCTGATGGAACCTGATGGGAGAATGCTCTGGTATGATGGAAAAACAGGGAAGAGGAAACTCACCTCAAAGATGGCCCCCATCGTGGCGTATCCCTCTACACCGGCGCTCACTGGAATCGCGGCATGGTTTATGACCCCGGATGGAGGGATAGAGGAGAAGCGAGGCATAGCAGCTGAATTGAGGCTCGGCGAATCCCCGAAGACAGGCTCGTACACATGGTACGGCGTGGTGGTGTGGAGAAGGACCGACCCGTTCAATTCTTCCCACTGGATCAGCAATCTTGGGAGAGCGGAATTCAAAGTCCTAGATTATTAGGTATTCTGCATAGTCTCCATCCCCATCATCCCCTTCCACCCCGCGCGGACAGATACGTCATCATTTATCGTGAAGTGTTCACGAAAAATTCAAACCTCAAAATTTAAACCTCAAAACAGGCTCAAACTTTCAACAGCCAATTCAATACTATGGAACAGCCTGAACTATGGGGCTAGGTCAGTCTGCGTCCTGTCTGACTTCTATTCCTTTTATTGCTTACAGCTTAATCCTTAATCCTTAGTGCTTGTAACATCCGATCGGCATTGACCCGCTGCCGCTCCTCTACGTATAATGGAGGTCGACCTAGTATGGATCATCTACCTGGAGGCGGTCATGTGGAACTACACGGATAAGATGATGGATCATTTTCTGCATCCCCGCAATGTCGGAGAAATCAAAGACGCGGATGCGGTCAGTGAGGTGGGCAACATGGCCTGCGGCGACGCGCTCAAGCTCTACCTCAAGATTGACAAAGACAGGAAAATCTCGGACGTAAAGTTCCAGACGTTCGGCTGCGCGAGCGCCATCGCCTCCGCCTCAGCCCTCACCGAGATCGTCAAGGGGAAAACACTCGAGGAAGCCGAGAAGATCACCAACGATGACATCGCCGCCTACCTCGGTGGGCTTCCAAAGGAGAAGATGCACTGCTCGGTCATGGGTCAGGAGGCGCTCGAAGCCGCAATCGCAAAGTATCGCGGCGAAAAGCCCGCGCCGCAGGAAGAGGGGACGATAGTCTGCACCTGCTTCGGCGTGACCGATACGAAGATCGCGCGCGTCGTGAGGGAGCATAACCTCACCACCCCGGAACAGGTCACGCACTATTGCAAGGCGGGAGGGGGGTGCGGGGGGTGCGTCGGCCAGATCCAGGCGATCATCGATGAGGTGTGGAGAAAAGAGAGCGAGAAGAAGGCGAAGCCGGGCGTGGGCAAGGCAAAATACATGACGAACATCCAGAAGATCCAGCTTATCCAGGAGACAATAGAGAAGGAGATCAAGCCCACCCTGCGCGCCGACGGCGGAGATATCGAGCTTATCGACGTGGTGGGGAACAAAGTCATCGTGGCGTTCCGCGGCGTCTGCGCCGAATGCCCGGCATCAGGCGTCACAATCACCGCCGTGGTCGAGAAAAAACTCCGCGAGTTCGTCTCGCCGGAGATTGTCGTGCAGGAGGCGAAGGATGAAAACCGTCTACCTCGATAACAACGCCACCAGCCGGATCTCGCCCGAAGTGCTCGAGGCAATGATGCCGTTCCTTCGCGACCTCTATGGAAACCCCTCCAGCATGCATCTGTTCGGCGGGCAGGTGAGAAAGAATATCGACCGCGCGCGGCAGCAGGTCGCCAACCTCCTCGGTGCCGACGAAGACGAGATCATCTTCACGGGCTGCGGCACGGAAAGCGACAACACCGCTATCCTCTCCGCTCTCGCGGCGGATTCGTGCAGGCAGCACATCGTCACCACGCGCGTGGAACATCCTGCGGTGCTCGGCCCCTGCAAGAAACTCGAAAAGGACGGGCATACGGTTAAATGGCTGAGCGTGGACGCCCGGGGGATGCTCGACCTCGACGAGGCGCGGAGGGCAATCGGCGACTGCACCGGGGTGACATCCGTGATGTACGCGAACAATGAAACCGGCGTCATCTTCCCGGTCGAGGAGGTGGGCGCGATCGCCAAAAACGCGGGGTCCTTCTTCCATGTCGATGCAATTCAGGCGGTGGGGAAGATCCCTCTCAATATGAGAAACAGTACGATCGACTACCTTTCCCTCTCCGGGCATAAGCTGCACGCACCGAAAGGGATTGCCGCGCTCTACATCCGCAAGGGGACGAAGTTTTCCCCACTTATTATCGGCGGTCATCAGGAGATGGGCCGTCGCGGAGGCACCGAGAATGTCGCATCTATTGTCGGTTTGGGAGCGGCGTGCGAGCTGGCAAGAAAGTATATGGAGCAAGAGCTCACGGACGTGAAACGGCTTCGCGACAAACTGGAGCGCGCGCTCCTCGCCGCCGCGCCGGACGCGCGGCTCAACGGCCATCCCGAGATGCGCCTGCCCAACACCAGCAATATCAGCTTCGAGTATGTCGAGGGTGAGGCGATCCTCCTCAGGCTTAACGAACTCGGCATCTGCGCCTCATCGGGCTCAGCCTGCACCTCCGGGTCGCTCGAGCCGTCGCATGTCCTGCGCGCCATGGGGATCCCCTACACCGCCGCCCACGGCTCCATCCGCTTCAGCCTCAGCAGGTACACCACGGAAGAAGAGATCGATTTCGTAATCGAGCACGTCCCCCCCATCATCAAACTCCTGCGCCAGATCAGCCCGTTCGGAAGGAAAACCGCGTAAGAGAAAACATGCTTCTCTCTTCTTTTGTGTGGATTACTTTAGCTATCTCCTCCCCCCTCTGAAGGGGGGAGGCAAGGAGGGGGGTAAATAATTGCAGACGTTGAATAATTGCAGACGTTGTATGGATCTTGTTCCCTTCCAAAATGATACAGAACGAATGTCCCTTCCTAACAGCCCGGTATCTTCCCGTTAGCTTTTACTCCCCAAACAACCAAAAGGGACATTCGTTCCCTAATCAATTGCAAAGGATACAGTTATATACAACGTCTGCAGTTGCCTCTCACTACTGGATTAAGAACTTTGCGCTCACCTGCAGGAACGCATCCTGCCTCCCCGTGATCTTCGTGTTCGGATCAAAAAACGCCACCAGAAGCTCATACCCTCCCTTCGGTGCGCCCAGGGGAATAACTACGGATAGAAGCTGGCGACTGAACCCCGCGGGAAGACTTGGAACCTTGCTGGCAACGGGTGAGATCTTCGGGCTCAACGTCATCATATCGAGCATCCCGTTCCCCTCGGGCATGATGATCACCGCATAAGCGTTGAATGCCCGCGTAATCGACTCGTTCAGCTGAAATGTCGCCGTAAGTTGATTGCCGAAGCTAAATGAGGAACCGTTAAGCACGAACTCGGCTTGTGATTGCTGCGGCGGAACTTCTGTGGGATTGCGATACTTTGCAATAAATATATCCAGGCTCCCTGCCGACGTGAGTGTTGTCTCATTGGCCTCACCTTGGCCGAATACCGCGGTCTCCTCAAACCAGCCTGCGATCACACTTGTCCCATCGGAAAAAGATACTATGCTTAAAGCCACGTCACCACCAGTTCCCCCCGCTCTTTTCACCCATGCGAGTGACCCGTCGGCATTATATTTTGCCACAAAAATATCCCAATCCCCTGCTGATGTCAGCGTTGTCTCATTTGACTCTCCCTGACCGAACATCGATGTTCCGGAAAAAAATCCTGCTGCCATGCAACTCCCGTCGGGATATGAGGTGATTGCGCCGCCTTCATCCCTGGCATCCCCTCCCGCTCTTTTTGCCCAGGCGAGTGTCCCGTCTGCGTTATATTTGGCAATGAAAATATCCTGCGCCCCTGCTGATGTGAGCGTTGTCTCTTTTGACTCTCCCGGACCAAATACACATGTATTACAGAAATATCCTGCTGCCATCAATGACCCGTCAGAACATGTTGTGATGTTCGCCTCATCGTAACCACTCCCTCCCGCTCTTTTTACCCACATGAGTGTCCCATCGGCGTAAAATTTCGCGATAAAAATATCCCATTCTCCTGCGGATGTGAGCGTTGTCTCGTTCGGCTCTCCGAGACCAAATGTTGCCGTTCCATCGAACGATCCTTCCGTCACAAAAGTGCCGTCTGCGAACGATACGATGCGTCCGCTATAATCGCGATCGTTTCCCCCCTCTCCCTTTACCCACGCGAGTGTCCCGTTGGCATTATATTTCGCAATGAAGATATCGGATCCGCCTATCGGTATGAGCGTTGTCTGATTCGACTCTCCGATGCCGAATGTTGTAGCACCATAGAACATTCCCATTACCACGCTTGTGCCATCTGAATACGATGCGATCGAAGAAGCCGCCTCGTCGGATGTCCCCGAGGCTCTTTTTGCCCATGCAAGTTTGCCGTCGGCGTTGTATTTCGCGATGAATATATCCTGTTGCCCTGCAGATGAGAGTGTTGTCTCGTGCGGCTCTCCGAGACCCAATTTTATGCTCCCATAAAACCATCCCGTAATCATGCTCGCGCCGTCCGGACACGATGCGATGTGTGCGCGCGCCTCACCGCCCTCCGTCGCCTTTTTTACCCACGCAAGCGTTCCGTCGGCGTTATGTTTCGCAATAAAGACAGCCGAGGTCCCTGTTGTTGTGAGCGTCGTCTCGTTCGACTCTCCGAAACCGAATGTTGCGGTCCCGGAGAAAATCCCTGTCACCATGCTTGTGCCGTCGGGATACGCTGCTATGGAAATCGCATCATCAAAACCACTGCCACCTGCCCTTTTAGCCCACTCTAAAGTATCTGTGGAAGCGGCGACACCCAAACCCATAAAACACATCCACAAAAGAATAAACAGTGTTGCGCGATGCATTTTCATTCTTTCCTCCCTTTTTTCCATCACCAAATGTTTCGACCTTAGGGCCGGATCAGCAAAGAAATAGTGCGTTAAATTCAAGATGAATCCTGCGGAATTGTATCGCCAGAATACGATCAACCCCTCATTTCGCTAAATATCCTGCTGACCGGTGGCGAATATACTATCACTCTTCTGGGAACATATCTACCACACCAGGAAGAATCTTCAGAGAATTATGCAAAAAGTAAATAATTGCAGATGTTGTATGGATCATATTGCCTTCCAAACTGATAAAGAACGAATATCCCTTCGTAATGGCACGGCATCTTGCCACTTGGCTTCATTCCCCAAATTTTCCAAAAGGGACATTCGTTCTGGAATATCTTGTAGGGTAGGAAGTTATATACAACGTCTGCAGTTGTATTCACCTTTAATACGGTCTGCAACGGACTGTCATCCGATGACATCGCCCGGTAATAGATCTGATTCTGCTAGTTTCTTTCTAATTTTGGAGGCATTGGATCATCGCTTAGAAGAACTTCCTTATCACCTTCGGTCTGCACGCTATTTGATATCGTATTTATAACAATCACCTGCCGTGTGCTTCCATCTATTCTCAATACATTCCACCATCGGCCCGACCCACTCGACGGGACATCAACACGGGCCACTACACCATCACTACTAATCACTTCTACATGGGCGCTCGAACTGGACAAACTGCCAGAACCTCCATAGAGATAAACCTTGAATGTGTACGTACCCGGGGAAAATCTTTCAATCCATGTAGTTTCAGGACCATAGCTACTCGTGTCGTCAATATCCAGCCATGCATAGGGTGCTGAAGAAAGAGATCCTCTATTGGAGTAATAGATGTGATACGTATGACCTGAAATAGACGGCGTATATAAGTGGGAATCCAGATCCCTTGGATTTGCTCCCCAGGTGAGGACGATCTTTAACGAATCTGCAGAACCAACCGTTACACTATGTATACATTTTGACAACAGACCTTGCAAATCTTTAACTTGCAGAACCGGTCGAAAATTTCCCCTTTGCGTATAGGTCCATTGGGCGGTCTTGTTGGTCGTCCAAGCGGTATCCCACACTTTATCTCCATTATAGTCCCACCGCACTTGGAGCGATGCTGATCCATCCCTGTCATCGGAACAGCCTGATGCATCAAATGTAACCTGTTCCCCCACCGACGGATTATATTTACTTATCATATATGCCGCAGTGGGAGGTATTTTCCAGGAGCTGTCATCCACCAGTATCCCACCTTCTCGATGAAGGTCATATTCGATCATCCCTGGGGCGAACGCAAGATCCCAAAAGAATGGGATCCATTCGTTGACCAACTCGGGCAACGTAAGAAGATCTCCTGCGATAGCGACCATGTCGGAGAGACCCTTTACGATGCCCTTTAGTTCATCCAAATGCCTTAAGAATTTACTCACATTATCTGAATCTTTTACAAAGTCAGCGGTATCCTGCCAAAACCAGTACTGTATTTCCTCCCAATGCTCATCTATGACTTTAGGCAAGGCATCGAAAAGAAAATATTGCCACCCCTTTTCGAACAAAAAGGCTGCAAGCTCGCCGAGATCAATCTGTGGCACTCCATTGTCAAGTAACAGCAGAGATTCGATTATATTGTCATCTAGGATCGGTATCGGGAATCCAACAGCGTCTAGTGCTATCAGTACTGACTTTGCAAAATTCGCATATGTCGCCTTACCGGCACCATGATGAATATCCAGCCATTCTGATCTATCAGTATTGAATCCCTTATAAAAGGCTATATGAAAAGCCCCATCTCCAAGAGCCCATTCTTTCGTAGTCGGTTCTGTAAAATGGATTGCCCAGGGCCAGGCTGGACCTTCTATTAGTCCCCCTCTCCCGTGTATGAGATTACTTCTCGCGTTTGCCTGAACTCCATAAAACGACTGCTTGGGATTGACCAGCGTTATATTGCTCCACTCTGCATTGTGAATATGAGGATCATCCTCATTACCCACGTCTCCCCGTACGGACTGCCCCATGAGCACCTGATATGCCTCTCGCAACGAACTGCCGCCGTTGCTGTAACTCGCAATTGTTTCTATCCCGATCTTCACGGCTTTCCGGAATATATATGGATACGTTTCTACATCTAACGCAAGGGATGGGGCATGGAGCAGGGCATTCTCAATATCTGATTTGAGACTATTATAATCAGAATGAAGCATCGCCTTATCCAAAACTTCCCTGCGCCTGCTGTCAGTCAGGATTGAAATATATGGATTTAGTGTGATAAGTCCTAAGGCCATCTCATCATACCCGATAGTGATATTTCCGTTTGAAACAGCTTGTGGAGAAATGTAAGCGACTGCAATAGCTTTCCCGCTTCCATTTTCAACAAATGCGATTTGCCCTTTCCCTTCATTAAAAACCCTTAGGCCTGAAAAATAGCCGCTGGAGTTCACAAGGGCATTTCCTGCAAAGGCTCGTACGGTTATCTCCGAAGGATTCATCGGGCTGCCGAGAGGTATCTGTACATTACCATTTATGTTAGTTGTCGTTGGCAAAGGAAGTCGAGCTATCTCTTTATACAATGTAAAAGCAGAAACATCGATTACATTATATGTCTTCTTAATACCCTTGATTTTTGCGTCGAGCATCACGCCAACCCGGGCCTCCAAGACGCCGTTGTTAAATTTGCCCAAGAGTGGCTCGGCGAGATTGATACTAATACCGGGGGCTCGAATAGTGGTAGTTCCGGTAGGGGGTATTGAAAGATTGATCTTAGCCATGAGGATCGTATTCCACTTCTTTAGCCCATTCTCATTTGTGGCGACCTGTATGCCACCTACACCCGATAGTTGGGCCACCTTAGTCTTATCAGGATTAGAATATGCGACCTCAAATCCGTATGTCAGTTTTTCACCTTGAATGCAATAATCTCTTCTCTGATCATTGGAGTCCCTGACGAACACCCCTACAGGGTTCGCTTCGATAGAAGCGCTGCACAATGCAACTAGTAACAAGATCAAACATTGCCATGATGAAATTAATGCTAACTTTTTCACGATCCGGCCTCCTTAAAGTATAATAAATATTCCGATAGAAATTTTAGAATCAGACACCGATTATTGACAAATAGGTCTACGATAAAATATTTTTCATTCTCTCTTGCGCATCACTACGGAGTCACCACGAGTCAGCAAATTCCTGGTCCGATTTCTAAAGCTCCGTTCCTTAAAAGCTCAACCGATAGCTCGATTCCGGCATCACATTTGCACCAGGGTCAAAGAATTCTTCCCCTGCCACTCGCCACACCTCCCACTCTTATCATGATGGTCGTACCATTCTCCCAGTATTTAACATATTCTTTTACCATCCCACATGGTGATAATGATATATGTTTGCGTCATTAAGTCAATCGCCCGAGGGGGGGGATTTTTAGGGGGTTAAAAGGCGGGGCAAAATAGGGAGTGATTTATCGCTACTACGAGTCATTGCCGTACCTGCGATGGAGTAAATATTTGTAATTATCTATCTTGCAAACAATTACAATTATAATGAATATCAACAGCCGCGCAAACTTCAAAAACTTACTTGATTGGGCTCTCACCCGGGGGGGGGTGACTACGGTTTAGAGTTGGAAGTGTAAAGTTTCAAGATATGGGGACACATAACCAAGATTAAAGTAGTTCATGGTTTGAGAGCGTGGAGAAACTAACCATTGCACTATCGCTTAAGCAAGCCGCGAATACCTTGGATGCATACCAGATGACCAACTCCCCAATACCAGATCAGTGCTCCAGTGAGGCATTAAAAAACCGGGGGCATCCGAAGATGCCCCCGGCATTTCCCACTCTCATGCCCCGAAGAGGCTTAGATCACCCTGCTGAAAGTGGTCTTCGCCGTAACCGGTTGCTTGTTCGGCGTCAGCCACTTGCTCGGGTCGAACAGGTTCGCCCCGGGGGCCGTCATCACGCCTAGCAGCGTGTACGTCCCCTCCGGAATGATGATGTTGGAGAACCTCAGCAGGTCCACCGTCCCCGAACCCTTCACCGCCGTCGTCCCGTTCCCGTACCGGAGCACCCCGATCTGGGTCGGGAACTTCTGCGCCAGCGTGAGATCGATCAGCGCCGGTAATTTGTTCGCCGCCGCGTTCGGGTTGATCAACTGGATAGTCCCGCCCGCGCTCGCCGGAGACTGGATGGCGAAGTACAGGTCCGCCTCGTTCGCCGTCCTGCCCCGCGTGAGACCGAACCCAAACGCGATGCTGCCGTTCGGCCCGAACACGTCCTCGCTAACGTTGACGCTAAGCTGCGGCCTCCCCGGGGAGTAATACGCCATGCTGCTTAAATTGTGCGTCTGATCGCCGTGGACGATGAACTCCTCCTCAAGAGAGCCCGCCTTCAGGATATAAATGGAGTTCCTCCCAAAAATGGAGTTATCCGCAAAAAAAGCGCCGCTCCCCAATCCCATGTATGCTCCATTGGCGCCGAGCAAGTAGAGCCCATCAGTGCCCGAAATATCCAGAAGGGTCGTTACCGCTCCGGCGGGGTCGAATGACAGGATATTATCAGCGCTACCTGTTCCGGAAGGACTCCGTGTGAACCCACCTTCTCCGATGAGATTCCCCGCTATGTCGGTGCCGGCGAAATACAACCAGTCAAACGGTTCGGACCATGTATTCCATCCCCCTGTTGGATTTACATAGATAAAGGGTGCCGCTGTGGCGTATGTGGAGATAGTGCCGTCGGCACAGCTTACCTGCAAGATCTTCGCCGGATGCGGCGTCGGGATCGGAGTGCCGGTTGACATATCTGTTGTAGTAGATGATTCTTGCTGCACCAAAATATTATCGGCCGAATCAACGATCATATTCTGGAAACTCTGAAAACCCTGCAATTGCAGGTCCTGGTTTTCGGACGCAAACAGCTCCGGAGTGCCGCTCCCGCTCGGTATCTTGAGGAGCGCCTTATTCGGCGAGAAGGGGGTTCCACCGGGGGTGGTTGTGGGGAGCGGATAATCTCCATGCGAGACGAAAATATTGCCCTTCGAGTCGCAGACAATCCCGTCCAGACTGGACCCCCCGTTGAGGCTTGTCTGTGCGGAGTTGAGAATCCCTCCCTCCGCAACCGTGCTGACCGAGCCGTCCGGCTGGAACCTGTACACTCCCGACTGGCGCCAGTAGCTCAACGGCACCGGCGTGGAGGTGGGTTGGTCCGTGGAGACAGGCACTGGTGTCGGCGTGGCATCGCCGATCCAGTTTCCGGCCTTCGCCACGAGAATGCTCCCGTCCGGGCACACGACAGGTCCAATGGTGGTCGTAGAGTTGTTACTCGTGCTGTTGCTGAAGCTGTCGATGAGAACGTCGCTGGTGCTGAAAGTCTCGATGGTACCGTCCGGCTTCACGTTGAAGAGCGCCGGGGTGTTGGGCGTCGGAGATACCTGGACAAGCGATCCCCGCACGACCAGATCGCCGTCGTTGAGCGCCCCGTATGACGGGACCGCGATCGCAATCGCGGCAATCAATAATAAAATGCTTTTCATATTGCTTCTCCTTTCCAAATCTTCTGAGTGGTAAACCGCATATACGCACTATCCAGTCGATAAGGATAGATTACATAAAAAGATTGATAGATCTTTTGAACCACTACTTACATGCCTCATGCAGCGTGCCATTATATCATTGCTAGTTTTTAAGTCAATCACCCGGGGGGGTACACAGCCCTGACGAACAAAAAGCCCTGTAAAGCGTGACATAACAGCATCGAAGCATTGAGGTTGCCTGCCAACGCAGATTAGGCACACGACTACCGTTGATTTTTTACTTTACCGGGCTTTATTGTGGGCTGATAATAAAAG
>JAPLCW010000079.1 GCA_026392015.1 Candidatus Auribacterota bacterium
CAGTACCGTCAAAACCGATCCGGAGTTCCCGGACCGCTTCCGGGACGACGTCCACGCAAAAGCATACTTCGGCGCTTACGTGCCGTGGTACAACAACGAACACTACCACTCCGGTATCGACTACGTGACGCCCCACCAGGCTCACACCGGTCAACGAACAGCCATCGTCGAAGGACGGCAACGAAGGATCGACGAACAGCGCCTCAGGCGCAAGGAGGTGAACCAGCAACTAAACCGTTTGACAGAGACCCGGAAAAGGAGCATAAATAACCAAGGTCAGGCCGCACCCTGTAGTGTAATTCCATGACCTTTGGTCTCATTGTTCCAGAAACGGCCCGCTCTCCGAGGATTGGATAGCCGGGATGCAGAAGCGGGCGCTCGTCCTGGAGGCGCACTATACCACAAAAACAAATTCAGGGTCGAACCCTGAATATTGACAAGTTGTAATTCCCTCCCACACCAAAATCAGGAGAGAGCCAATAATGCTAGTTTTTATCCACTCCAATCTAAGCCTGATTCTTGTCCTTGGTTTCCTGAGGTTAAACCAGGACCGATACTATCTTCCCACCGCCATCGCCGGAACCGTCCGGTTCATCGCTGCGCCTGGAATATGAAAATGGGATAAAGATGTAATGAACTGCGCAGGCTCGAGGTTGAGTTCAGGTATAAAGGCAAGTCCCCTCCTTTCTCACTCGGCCTGTCCGGTTTTTTGCGAATATCTGATGGAAATGACCCTTAACTCACCTTTAATCTGAATTAATTATGAGGCACCCATATTAAAAGATGCATAACTACTGAGGGCACTGAATATACTGAATATTTGGACGCAGATTTGCGCAGATGAACGCAGATTAGCAAAGGGTGCAGATTGAATCTCTGAAGTTCTCACCTAAAACTCTTTTTGTATCTTCGCCATAGCATTTGTCGCATCTTCTCTCGCCGATGCTGTACCTGCACATTCTCCCTTTCCTCAGTTCGGCAACTATCCATTTTCCCCTGAGTTAAGTCGGGATTCCGGCCTTCGTCAATCACGCAACGCCATACCGAAGATCGGCAGGATTATCAAAGACCATAATCTGATCTGGGGGGAGAGGATAGGGTGGGTTAATCTTAGGACGACACGCGCCGATTTGAAGATCGGCTCGAACATATTGGCGGGCTGGATCTGGTTGGAGAACTGCGGGTGGGTCTGCCTCGGTGAGGGGCATCCTCTGAACGGGGAACACTACTCCAACTGGAGCGCCTCTGACTGGGGAGTCAACAACGATGGTCAAGGCAATCTATCTGGCTTTGCATGGTCAGAGGTCTCGGGTTGGATTAACTTCCGCACCAGTCATTCGCGGGTGCATCTCGATGAGCCCGGGCAATTTTATGGCTATGCGTGGGGAGAGAATGTAGGGTGGATGCATTTCGGGCTAGGAAGGATTGTTCAATATCTTGCGAAGGCCGATCCTGGGCCATGGAAAGAGATGGGAGCGGAATCGGGGGGTAAATTAGCCGGTGACCCATCTAATTCCGAAATGAGCAGCGGCTCTGTTCCCGTAGCAGGCCTGAGGAACAATCATGAGAGATACAACAAGTATGCCTGGACAGTCTGTTCGCTCAGGCAGAGAAGAGATGATTCCTGTGCGCACATCCGGTGTTGCGGAGAGCCGGTTCATATAAGCAGTCTCGCCATACTTTCTCTCATCCGCGCCCCCCCTCATTTTAGGCATTAGCCGTATTGTCATTGCGAGTCCCACGAAGTGGGGCGTGGCAATCTTGCCTTTATCAACTTCATAATGAATCAAGAAAGGATTGGTTTCAAAATGAAAAAGTTAATCACGGTAGCTTTGAGTCTGATGTTGATGGTTGGCCTGTCATGCGTGGTTATTGCCGGGAGCTTAGACTCTCCCGGTGCTCCTTCAGAGGGGAGCGGGATGTACACGCTCCAGAACCTGTATGACTATCTGACGAGCGACACTGCGCTCACGGTGCAGAGCAGTTTCCAGGAGCCCACGTCAGGACCCAGCTCGACGATGAAGACGACGAAGGAGATCGGGGATGTGATCAAAGCGTTGCACGACCTGTGCAATGTGACCGCTGATAATGTTGAGTTGGGCAAGACGTTTTTCTGCACGCAGTCGGGAAGATGGGGAGTGCAAACGGGAACATTAAGTGCGCTGCCGAGACCGACAGCAACCCCAACTATAACACCAACCCCAACTCCCACAACCGTACCATGGGACAAGGCAAGATGTGAGGCTGGACCGTATTTTGGCTACTGGTCTCCGAGGAGTGACGGCGGGGATGGGTGCTGGCTCGAAGGCTCGCCTGCGTCGTCATGCACTACCGTCTGTGCTGAACACGCGTTGACCTGCGTAAATGCCAACTGGAGCGTTGGGACGGTCGCTTGCTTGACCTGCCAATACCTGCACAACAAAACCAGTTGTACGCTCGAAACCGGTCGCCCCAATAACCCATGCTGGAATGGTAGTGGATGTTACGGCAATAGTAACGCGGTGCAGGACTGCGATGCTACCATATTTCAAAACCACTACCGCCAGTGCGTATGCGAACCGCAGTCGTAGAATTGATTATTTGATCATCTGCAGGTGGGCGGGCGCTGTGCGCTTTCCCACCTGCGGAGATAACTCCGAATCTTCGTGTAAGAAGATCCTTGCTCTTTAAGCCGGAGCCCGATGGAACCGTTGGGATGCAGCTTATAACCCAGGTACGCGATGAGATCTGATGTTTTGCCGGCGAAGGTTTTGTTATAGCGGGTAGATAGCTTCAGCCATGGATAAATAGAGGGTGATGATCGAGTAATGATGGGCGTGCCCCAGACCCAAGCTCCTGCACCAGCCAAGAGGAATAATCTCTCTTACTGGTGCGCGTTCGTATGCACTTTGAATAGCATAGACCTAGGACTCAGGGCAAGATGAGAAGTCTCACCCTGGGGCAAATATGAATGCAGTATTTGATGCAATAGGCTCAAAACCCTTTATTTTACTGGTGATGCAGAGGATTCGATAAAAAGATAGAGGCTTAGAAGTTAAATAAAGAGGCCACCTGGCGGTGGGTGAGTGCTTTCTCCCCATGCCGATGGGTGCTAATGATAAAAGGATTCCTTCGCTCCCCGCCATAGCAAGGTGAATTGCAGGATTTATTGCCGCTCTTTTCTATTGTGATACCTGCTAAATTCTGTTAGCATAACTGAAACGTACGTAGTGGGTTATATAAAGAAGCTTAATCGTTTACATGCAGATCCGAAAAAGCAAACCTTAGAAAACTTAGGGGCGCAAAGTCACGGGTCTAAATCCCGCCATGGCGGGACAAGATGGCCGGACTGTCGAAGATCTCTTAATCAAGATAAAAGGTAGTTCGGCTTTTCTATTAAAGAGGAAAGTCGTTTTCGGGATCAAATCTTTATCCTTGAATTTTAGAAGGCAGGACGGCTTCCCGGCAGTTTGATGTGAGCTGATCATAGCGCAAAGTTCCGGGTCAGCGTGGGAAAGAGTGTAGCTTTATTTTGTGGTTCACACTATTCAAGCCGCAGAGGTGAGGAAGGAGCGGGGATGCAAAGCGGCATTGACGTTGCATTCTTTGCGCTTGATCCTGGCTACTCCCTGCCTCTCGGGATGCGGGTCGGGCAGGCCCAAAGGGCATGGTTTCTGCGGTGGGAATATATCATTCACTGCCATTGCGGCAAAAAGAGAAAGGAGAGTTGAAAAGATGAAAAAGTTGATGACATTGATGTTAGGGTTTATGTTTGCGGTTGGCCTTTCCGGTTTGGGCATTGCCGGTAGCATGGATTCCCCCGGTGCCCCTTCGGCAGGGAGCGGGATGTACACGCTCTCTCAAACTTATGACTACCTGAACTCAGGGATAGATGTAACGCCTGTCCCCGCTTTTCAGGAACCCGGCGCGGCTCCCGGCTCCACGATGAAGACGATGAAGCAGATTTACGAGGATATCAAGGCGAAATTTGCCCAGTGCAATGCGACAACCGCTTATGATGTTGCGTTGGGCAAGCCATTCTTCTGCACGCAGCCGGGAAGCTGGGGAGTGCAGACAGGAAAAGTATGCATCGCCGGTACCCCAACCCCAACCCCAACCCCAACCCAAACGCCAACCCAAACCCCAACCCCAACCCAAACCCCAACCATAACCCCATATGGCGTTTACGCATCCTGTAAAGCCATTCTTACGGCAACTCCTGCAGCAGGCAGCGGCACCTACACTATTGACCCCGATGGCGCGGGTGGCAATCCCTCCTTTAGCGTCTACTGCGACATGACCACCGACAACGGCGGCTGGACGTTGGTGGTGACTAGGGCCACTACAACCACACCGTATACAGCCGACGCTTACGGAACTAGTCTGACCTCACCGACGGCAAACGCAGACAATGTTTATAAAGGTAGTTGGAGCAAGTTGGGTTTTAACACAGTGAGATATAAGATGATTGACTCTACATTGCCGTTTTACTTCCGGGACATTACAAGTGATGCAGTAAGAGACTACGCACAGACGGCGTTATACACTTCAAGACCTGCGCAGACTTATCACCCCGACTGTTATAGCGCACTATCAGGGGGAACACAATACGTGAATTGCGGAGGTTTGGTGGATAGTAATGAGTATGGATGGGTTTGTGACCCCGCGTCGTGTGGGTGGTGTTGGTTGATTTATGCAGGGCATCCTGGCGTGGGTGGCTGCGGGACATTTGGCAGTTACACTGACGCTCACACTGGGACGGTATGGGTTCGGTAATGTCGAGGACGCCCCCATGCAAGTCTCGCAAAACCCTGCCCAACCGTTAACGCGTCGTAGTTGTGTTGCGGGACTAGCCAATATCCGTTGCCGGCACGGGAGTCCGAACGCCGTATTGCTCCCTACCGCCAGCGGAGATAACTCCGGAGTTTCTGTGGAGAAGATCCTTGCTCTTTAAGCCGGAGCCCGATGGATTCATCCGGATATGATTTATCCGTTCGCCGGAAGACCATGAGATCCACGCGGTGCCGCACGACGCCATGCGGCATCGCATGGTGGCGGTGTGCCCGTTCTTGTCCTCTCTACCAATAGTCAGGGCGGGTGGCGGGCGTGGATGAATGCCACGCAGGGGATATTTCTATTTGAGCATCTGGGTAACAGTATCATTCTGATATGACAAGACTTGTATACTAAGTTTACACTTTTAGGGCTCAGAGGTGTAAACAAAGTATGCAAATTGGCCTTTTTTAGAATCCCTCGATAATTTTCACCTTTGCAATTATAGTTCCAACTCTTTGGCCTGGTACTTATTTTGACTATTTTTCACTAATGAGAGAGAAATTATAAAGTTGGCACGGAAAATGCAGGCTATCTAAATGTGGTTTTGTGAATGTGCATCGATTTTCTCACTCCTGCGGAAAGAATTATGACTCTCATTATCTTTGCCTTAGCCTTCTTCGCAGCCTCCATTGCCCATGCCTTACCCGCCAATTCTCCTTTTCCTCAATGCTATAATTTCCCATTCTCCTCCGACTTGGGAAAAAACGACGAACTCCAGCAACCAAGCATAGCCATACCGAAGATCGGCAGGATTATCGAAGGCCGTAATTTGATCTGGGGGGAGAGCATAGGGTGGGTTAATCTCAGGACGACACGCGCCGATTTGACGATCGGCTCAAACATATTGGCGGGCTGGATCTGGCTCGAAAACTGTGGGTGGATATGTCTTGGT
>JAPLCW010000065.1 GCA_026392015.1 Candidatus Auribacterota bacterium
GATTGCTGTAGCGCTCCCCATCCGGAGGATGCCCCTCACCGAGGCATACCCACCCGCAGTTTTCGAGCCAGATCCAACCCGCCAATATATTTGAGCCGATCTTCAAATCGGCGTGTGTCGCTTTGAGATTGACCCACCCTACGCTCTCCCCCCAGATCAGATTATGGCCTTCGATAATCCTGCCGACCTTCGGTAGGGCGTTGCTTGATTGACAAAGGCAGGAATTCCTATTTAACTCAGGGAAAAATGGATAGTTGCCGCACTGAGGAAATGGAGAATGTGCAGGTACGGCATCGGCGAGGGAAGACGCGAGGAACGCTACGGCAATGATAATGCAGGTCTTCATCTTGCAAGTAGAGCTGATAAAACCAATGAACATTTACCCCCCCCTGATAGACTAGCCTGCATTTTTCGTGCCAACTTTACGATTTCCCCTTCATTATCACAAATAGTTGTAATAACTACGCGGCGAAAGAATTAGAACAAGGACGGCAAAAATGGAAATTTCCGATAGATGCCCCAGAAGCCAGAATTGCATACTTTGTTTACACCTCTGAGCGCTAAAAATGTAAACTTTGTTTACAGTTCTTGTCATATCATAATGATACTGTTGCCCAGATGCCCACATAGAAATATCCTCTGCGTTGCCATTCATCACTGCTAGCCCTTCCTATTGCTAGCGAAGCTTCGCCTCAAACCGACAAGGAGCAAGCCATGGTAACTGCCTGGTCAAAGGATGATTCGTGCCTGGTGAAGTATTGACGACATTTCAAATCCCCCTCTTATCCCCCTTTTGAAAATGGGGAGGAAGGGGGATTTATACTCTCCTCAAACGTGACTCATTTGTTAAGTTTTTGGATTATGAAGAAGTCTAGACGGGGCAAGAACGGCCACGCCGCCACCATGAGATGCCGCACGACGCCATGCGGCATCGCGTGGAGCTCCATGTCCCCTGGCGAACGGATAAACTATATCCGGACGAATCCATCGGGATTTCATCCGTATCAATTTGTCGGATGAAGTTGAAGTTACTCCGGCTTAAAGAGCAAGATCTTCTTACACGAAGATCCGGAGTTATCTCCGCAGGTGGGAAAGCGCATATCGCCTGCCCACCCGCGGATGATCAAATCGTCAAATCATGATCAGCTTGACGAGTACAAGTCACGAATCAACGGGCAAAGACGGTTCCCGATGTTGACCAGCCACTCCCCTCTCCGTGACATCCCGGATTCCCGGTCGAATCGCCGTAGATCTGGCCGTACCCACAATTTGGGTACGCAGTTAAGCCCCTATTATTTGCCTGACCAGTTGCTTCACACCATGCACCTCCGAGCGTTGACGAACTTTTAGTTAATGCAGACCATGAGGGGGCAGCGCTGCTGGCATTGAACGTCTTCTGGGCTTCATCATAGTAATGGGTTTCAGTGGTTCCACATTTAAACCGGTAAAGTTCTGTCGATAAGATATTTATATTTACATCTGACACCTTAGCGCCTGTGACCTGATCTGGTGCAGTAAATGTGCCGTAGGATGCCGACGACACATGGTTTTGGTCGCTGACAATTCTTACCACTAATGTCCAGCCGCCGCCGTCGGTGGTCATGTCGCAGTAGGCCGAGAAGGAAGCACTCCCGCCCGCACCATCTGGGTCAATAGTGTAGACGCCGTCGCCTGCTGCAGGAGTTGCCGTAAGAATGGCTTTACAGGAGGCGTAAATGCCATATGGGGTTATGGTTGGGGTTGGGGTTATGGTTGGGGTCGGGGTTATGGTTGGGGTTGGGGTTATGGTTGGGGTTGGAGGTATATACCCTGTCCCCGTCTGCACTCCCCAGCTTCCCGACACCGTGCTGAAAAACTTCACACCCGACTTCACATCAGCAGCCGTGGCGGGACACTGGCCAAACAGCGCTGCGACATCATCGCCGATCTCCTTCGTGCTCTTCATCGTGGAGCCGGGCCCTGACGTGGGCTCCTGGAAACTGCTCTGCACCGTGAGCGCAGTGCCGCTCGTCAGGTAGTCGTACAGGTTCTGGAGCGTGTACATCCCGCTCCCCGCTGTCGGGGGACCGGATGGTTCAATGCTCCCGCCAATAGCCACGCATGACAGGCCAACCATAAAAATCAAACTCAGGGCTACCGTGATTAGCTTTTTCATTTCAGCACCAATCCTTTCTTGTTTTATTTTGAAATTGATAAAGGTGAGATTGCTACGTCCCGCCGTAGCGGGACTCGCAATGACAATACGGCTAAT
>JAPLCW010000040.1 GCA_026392015.1 Candidatus Auribacterota bacterium
CAACGTGCCCTCGTGCAAAATATTTTTTGCACGGAAGTAACCAGTTGGGTTACATTATCATCACAGTGCAATTGCCGTCACAACCAGTCTTTATCGGCAAAAACCGGTATTTAGTCGTTTCGGACGTGCAAAATTCAGGTATTATAATATGACAAGGGTTGTATACAAAGTTTACACTTTTAGGGTGTAAACAAAGTATGCAAATCGGGCTTTGGGGGGCCTCTATCGGAAATTCTCATTCTTACTGTCCTCGTTTTAATTCCTTCGCCGCGTAGTTATTACAACTATTATTTGCTAATGAAGGGGGAATTGTAAAGTTGGCACAAAAAATGCAGGATATCTAATCAGGGGGGGATCAATGTTCATTGACTTTATCAGCTCTGCTGGCAAGATAAAGACCTTCATTATCATTGCAGTAGCATTCCTCGCGTCTTCCCTCGCTGATGCAGTACCTGCACATTCTGCCTTTTCTCAGTGCAGCAACCATCCATTTTCCCCTGAGTTAAGTCGGGATTCCGGCCTTCGTCAATCAAGCAACGCCATATCGAAGATCGGTAGAATTGCGGAAGGCTGTAATTTGATCTGGGGGGAGAGCATAGGGTGGATCAATCTCAGGACGACACACGCCGATTTGAAGATCGGCTCAAACATATTGTCGGGCTGGATCTGGCTCGAAAACTGTGGGTGGATATGTCTTGGTGAGGGGCACCCTCTGGAAGGAGGGAGCTACACCAACCTGGGCTCATATGACTGGGGAGTCAACAACGATGGTAGGGGAAATTTGTCGGGCTATGCGTGGTCCGAAGTAACGGGATGGATCAGCTTCCGCACAGATCATTCTCGTGTGTACCTGGATGAGCGCGGCCAATTCTACGGCTATGCGTGGGGAGAGAACGTAGGGTGGATGCATTTCGGGCCGGGAGGGAGGGTGAGTTATCTTGCGAAGGCTGATCCTGGTCCCTGGAGAGAGTTCTGGAATGAATCGAGGAGCAGGCTAGCCGGTGGCCCTGACAATTCTGAAATGAGCAGCGGCTCTGTTCCCGTAGCAGGGCTGAGAAGCAGTCATGAAAGATACAACACGGATGCATGGGCAGTCTGTTTGCTCAGGTTGGGAAGAGATGATTTCAGTGCCCATATCCGGTGTTGCGATACGCCGGTGTATATAAGCAGTCTCGCCACACTTTCTTCCATCCGCGCCCCTCCGGCGATTGTTTAATCCTCTGGTCATTGCGAGTCCTCCTGTTCATCGGGACGGGAGGATGGGACGTGGCAATCTCACCTTTATCAATTTCAAGATAAATTAAGAAAGGATTGGTATCAAAATGAAAAAATTAATCACAGCAGCCCTGAGCCTGTTGTCGGTGGTATGCCTGTCGTATACGGCGGTTGCCGGGAGCCTTGACTCTCCGGGAGCCCCTTCAGCGGGGAGCGGGATGTACACGCTCCAGAACCTGTACGATTATCTGACGAGCGGGACAGCGCTCACGGTGCAGACAAGCTTTCAGGAGCCCACGTCAGGCCCCACCGCCGGCACAATGAAGACGACAAAGCAGATCGGTGACGCCATTAAGGCACTGCTGGATCAGAGTAATGTGGGTCCTGATAATGTTGAGTCTGGCAAGAGGTTCTTCTGCACGCAGTCGGGAAACTGGGGCATCCAGACGGGAACATTAAGTGCGCTCCCGAGACCGACAGCAACACCAACCTCAACCCCAACCATGACCCCAACATCAACAATAACACCATATGGCGTTTATGCATCCTGTAAAGCCATTCTTACGGCAACTCCTGGAGCAGGCAGCGGCACCTACACTATTGACCCCGATGGTCCGACCGGGGATGCTTCGTTCTCGGCCTACTGCGACATGACCACTGATGGGGGTGGCTGGACTCTGGTACTAACAAGAAGTAATAGCACTACTTACACTGAGGCCAATTTTGATACCACATTTGGAACAAATTTGACCGACCCAATGGCGAATGCTGACAATGTCTATAAGGGAGTATGGAGACACTTGGCTTTCAATATCGTAAAGTACCAAATTGCTGACTTCGCCGATAGCGGAAAGTTCTACATCGTTAACATAAACGACGATGCCATTCGCGATTATGCCTTTACCGCATTATATACATTACGGTCAAGCCAAACGTATAAGCCAGATTGCAGCAAGAGTGTCAGTGGTACCAATCTCATAACTAATTGCGGAACTTACAACGAGTCAAAATATGGATGGGTGGTTGATCCGGGGGTGGCATATTGCTGGTTATGCGCGGGGTCCGGATGGAATGGTACCGGCACGTGTACTGGCAGTGGCGCCGGGATGAAGGGACGCATTTGGGTGAGGTAGATATACATCTGATGTAACGGGCTTTTTGCGCGCACGGGGATTAGGGCAACACAACGTACCACGAAAATCCCGCGGAAGGGTAGCGACGTTGTTATGTATCCGGACATCCGCAGGTGGGCGGGCGCTGCGCGCTTTCCCACCTGCGGAGATAACTCCGGATCTGCTTCCCCAATGGATCGCTTCGGGACTGGAGAAGATCCTTGCTCTTTAAGCCGGAGTAAGTTCAATTTTATCCGAAAAATCGATTTGGATGAAATTCCGATGGATTTGTGTGGTTATAACGCATCCGTTCGCCAGAGGACGACGGGATGTCTCATGGCGTCGTGCCCGTTCTTGGCCCTGTCTACCAATAGGCAGGGCGGGCAGGGATGAATGGCTACGCAGGTGATATTTCTATTTTGGCATCTGGGGGACATTATTATTATGATATGACAAGGGTTGTATACAAAGTTTGCACTTTTGGCGTTTGGGGGTGTAAACAAAGTATGCAAATCGGGCTTTTGGGGCAGCTATCGAAAAATTACATCTTTGCCATTTAAGTTCTAGTTCCATCCCCACGTGGACATTATAACTATTTATTGTTAATGAAGGGAAAATTGTAAAGTTGGCACGAAAAATGCAGGCCAGCCAATTATGGGGGCATTAATGTTCATTGATTTTATCAGCTCTACTGGCAAAATGAAGACCTTCATTATCATTGCAGTAGCATTCCTCGCGTCTTCCCTCGCTGATGCCGTACCTGCACATTCTGCCTTTCCTCAGTGCAGCAACCATCCATTTTCCCCTGAGTTAAATAGGAATTACGGCCTTCGTCAATCACGCAAAGCCATACTGAAGGTTGGCAGAATTATCGAAGGCCGTAATTTGATCTGGGGGGAGAGCATAGGGTGGGTTAATCTCAGGACGACACGCGCCGATTTGACGATCGGCTCAAACATATTGGCGGGCTGGATCTGGCTCGAAAACTGTGGGTGGATATGTCTTGGT
>JAPLCW010000032.1 GCA_026392015.1 Candidatus Auribacterota bacterium
CAACGTGCCCTCGTGCAAAATATTTTTTGCACGGAAGTAACCAGTTGGGTTACATTATCATCACAGTGCAATTGCCGTCACAACCAGTCTTTATCGGCAAAAACCGGTATTTAGTCGTTTCGGACGTGCAAAATTCAGGTAATACATTTAGAATAAGTGAGTTAGGGGAAATTTTAAGAAAAAATTTTGACAGTACCTGAAATTCAAAGAAGGGAGGAAAAGTGAGAACAACATCAATGGTAGCTTTAAGCGTAATATTCGCGGTGGGCCTGAGCGGGATTGCGGTCGCGGGGAGCATTAACTCTTCGGGTGCGCCCTCATCGGGGAGCGGGATGTATACCCTCACGCAGATTTATGACTACCTGAACTCGGGGACAGACGCGACGCCGCTGCCCGGCTTCCAGGAACCCGTTGAGGCCCCCGCCCCGACGATGAAGACGACGAAGCAGATCTTCGAAGATATCAAGGCGAAGTTCGCCGAGTGCGATACAACTATTGCCGATGTGAAAATGGGGAAGAAGTTCTTTAGCACGGTGTCGGGAAGCTGGGGAGTTCAGACCGGAACCATAAGCAGTTCCACATGGACCGGCACCGTTTCGGATCTCGCCTGTGGTAAGAAACTGGGTAATAGCAGCCTCCAAACCGTAACGGGAACTAAATGTTCAGGCCCGGAAACCTGCAGAGAGGACGGTGCGTGCAGGTGTGAGAATGGATCTGAATGTCCCGTGGGAACATATTGTGATACAGTCACACAATTGTGTAAAACGGTAACAGCGTGCTATACGAGGAAAGAGACTGGCTATGGGACGACATACGCAGGTGATGGAACCTCGTGCGCAACATCAGGAATTTGTACAGGCGGGATGTGTTGTTGGTGGGATTTCGTGGTTCACACAGAAAGACACATGTCCTTCAACGGATATGTCGAGTCAACCTGTTCCCCTGCGAAAGTGGGTTCACAATACAATCTGAATTATGGTATGACTTCTTATGGCGCGTGTAGATTGCCTCCCCAAACCAACCTGAGTGCAAACTGGTACAACAACAGCGGCGGGGGCTCGGACCAATATATCTGCAGATGTGAGTGATATAAAAAGCAAAGTGTGAGATCATAGAGCAAGTGGATGTGACGGAATTGAATCACTTTTTACGGGCTCATTAGCCGGTAATAAGTGCAACACCCGCCGGTCGAGCTATGCCTTCTGTGGACAGGCAGAGCTAAATGCGATGTAATGTACTGGTTCTTTCCACTTTGTGTGGGTAAATATCTTTATCTCCTTCCCCTCAAGGGGGGAGGAGAATGTACCGTACCCACACAGATTGGAAGAGCGACAATATACTTAGAATAAGTGAATCAGGGTAAATTCCAGGGAAAATTTTGAAAGTATCCAAACCAAGGGAGAGAGGAAAGATGAGAGCAACATTGGTGGTGATTATAAGCGTGATGTGTGCGGCGGGTTTGTGCGGTGTGGCGGTTGCCGGGAGTACAGATTCACCCGGCGCCCCGTCAGCGGGAAGCGGGATGTATTCACTCTCACAGATCTATGATTATTTGAATTCGGGCGTAGAGGCAACACCTGTCTCAGTTTTCCAGGAACCAGGTGGAAGTCCAGCCTCAACGATGAAGAGCACGAAGCAGATCTACGACGACATTAAGGCGCAGTTTATTCAGTGTCCGACGACCGCTGCCCATGTCGAATCGGGCTGGGCGTTCTTCTGCACACAATCAGGAAGCTGGGGTGTCCAGACGGGAACATTAGTTGTACTGCCGACACCAACCCCATCCCCGACATCGACACCAATGCCGGTTACCGACTCTACGGGGTGGAGTTTCTCGAACCCGGGCGGCAATGCCGGGAAGCTGGGGGTCAAGATCCATACGAATAAGGCGCTGTCGCTGATCAAGGTGGTAAAAGACAGTGCATGGGAAGCCACGTACTGCTACGTATATGAAACAAATGGGACTCTCAAAGCATCAGTCAGTTTTTCCGGCAACGAGGCTGTGTTCAGTCCGTCGGTGGGTCTTGCCAATAACACGGACTATTATATAGAAGGTGATAAACAGGGCAGCTCGTACAACTTAAGCTACGCAGGCAGCAGTCTGGTGTATCCGTTTAACAGGACGAATGTCAATTTCACCAAGGCTGCGATCAATGAGCAGGATTCAGCTGACACAAGGGGCTATCTGGTCGCCTCGATCATCAGCAACTAAGCGTCCCTGTTCCCATGGTGGGTTAAGTGGTCAATTCTTTATCCTTGAGTTTTCGCCATCCCGCGGCGAGATAAAACCCGGGCGCGCCCGCTGAGAATCCAATATCCCTGCACCTGATATCATGTCACCTGATGTGGGGTACACTATAGCTATCAAAGGTCCCCTTTATAATGTTACCTGGTTCTTCTGGAAGGCCGGTTTATATAAAAGGAAAACAACCAAACTAAATGAGGAGGGAAAGATGAGAACAACATTAGTGGTAGCTGTAAGCGTGATTTTCGCGGTGAACCTGAGCAGGATGGCGTTTGCGGGGAGCATTGACTCTTCTGGCGCGCCTTCATCGGGGAGCGGAATGTACACGCTCCAGAACCTTTATGATTACCTGACGAACGGCGCGGCGCTCACAGTGCAGACAAGTTTCCAGGAGCCCACGTCGGGGCCCGGCTCGACGATGAAGACGACGAGGCAGATCGGTGATGACATTAAATCCCTCTTTGACCTGTGCGCAACCACGACTGCCGAAAATGTGGAATCGGGCAAGCCGTTCTTCTGTACGGTGCCGGGAATCTGGGGAGTTCAGACAGGGACATTAAGTACGTTGCCGAGACCGACAGCGACCCCAACCCTAACCCCAACCCCAAGCCCTACCCCGACCCCGACGTGGGGTGCTGTCCAATGCGTCGCACTGGGCGGCAAGTGGGGAGCAACCCAGCTGGCTTCTCCCGACGATTATGGTTGTTGGTTTATGTCTCCTCAGGGAAGGTGGAACTGCAACGAAGTATGTAGCGACAAGGAACTCCAATGCAAATCGGGCGACTGGAACGATGATGCATCTTGTTCCATGTGCAGGCAGTGGTATCCGACGGCGGAGTGCGTGATTCATTCGTCCGGTTACATGCCGGAGTATTACTCAGGTGCAAACAGATGTCATTATCGGAATGCGAGCGTTAGTCACGATCCGGTTACATCAAATGGTGGTGGCAATGAGTATGAGTTAAGCGTCTGTGTTCCCTGATGAATTCCGGGGTAATTCCGGGGATACCACACTTAATAGCTTATGACGGATTATTGTGAATATTTTCATGTGGGTGCAATATAGAACCGTTTGATAAAGAACAAGATTTTGCGGATGGATCCCTCAATATACCCTCTCCCCTCTGACAAGGAGATGTCTGGTGAGGGATGGCTCCGCTGAGCACGGCTTTGCACCCTCACCCTGACCCCCTTCGAAGGAGATATATCACTTTCTTAGGGCTCGCAATAATCCGTTATGAGACCACTTAATTGATTAAAGAAATCAATTAAGCTAGTTCACCTATCCGGTGAGTGCAGCCAGGATTATTATTTCGGGGCTGTCGTTCGGGTGGAAACGGAGCACGTTTTTCCTCTATAATAGGTGTGCTGACCTCTCGTTGAATAAGGATGCCACAGATCATGCCAAAATTCGCGCGCGTCGTGTTCGATCTCGGGATTGACCGGCAGTTCGACTACCGTATCCCGTCATCGATGGAAGCACTGGTGCAACCGGGCGTGCGGGTCTATGTGCCTTTCCATTCACGGAGGCTGAGCGCCTACGTGGTCGTGGTATCCGAGGGGGAGGGGCACCCCGGCGCAAAGGAACTGCTCTCCGTGCGTGACCGACTCCCCGTCCTGAGCGCTTCCCTCCTCGCGCTTGCCGAGTGGATCTCATCCTACTACTTCTGCTCACTCTCCGCGGCGGTTCGCGCTATGGTGCCCACGGGGGTGCGAGAAGGGCATAGAGCGAAGATGCCCCTGTTCGTGCATCTCAATCGCGAGCGCGTACCGGATGAGAAGGCAATCGAGGGGCTTTGTCCCCGAGCTCCGAAGCAGGCACTCGCCCTGAAGATCCTCCTCGCGAGCGACGGGCCCCTCCCGATGGCTGCCCTCCTTCGCCGTGCAAAGGTTGATCAGGGCTCGATCCGCTCGCTGGAGAAAAAGGAGCTGGTGAGGTTGCTCAGGCAACGCGTCTACCGCGATCCCTGGGAGGGAGAGGATATCGAATTCGAGGAGCATCTCGCCCCCACGCCGGAGCAGGCGAAAGCCCTCGCGCATCTGAAGTTCGAGCTGGGGAAAAGGCGGTTTTCCGTGGTTCTCCTGCATGGCATCACCGGGAGCGGGAAGACGGAGGTCTACCTCCAGGCTATCGATGAGGCGCTGAGGCTCGGCAGGGGGGCGATCATGCTCGTCCCCGAAATATCGCTGACCCCCCAGACGGTGGAACGGTTCAAGGCGCGGTTTACGGAGAGCGTCGCGGTGCTCCACAGTCACCTCTCGGACGGAGAAAGGCTTGATGAGTGGGAGAAGCTGAGGGAGGGGAAGGCCCGGGTGGTCGTCGGCGCGCGTTCCGCAATATTCGCCCCCGTGAGAAATCTCGGGCTCATCGTGGCGGATGAGGAGCATGAGCGGTCCTATAAACAGGGTGAGGCGCCTCCGCGATACCACGCGCGGGATGTGGCGGTCATGCGCGGGAAGATCGAGAATGCCGCGGTGATCCTTGGCTCCGCCACTCCGTCGGTTGAGTCATACCGGAACGCGATGAGCGGCAAGTACGCCCTCTTCCATCTGCCGCGGCGGATCGAAAACAGATCGCTCCCCTCGGTGATGATCGTGGACATGAGGGAGGAGATCAGGCAAACCGGCAGGATGACATATTTTTCCAGGCGGCTGCTCAAGGCCATGGAGGAACGTCTGGAAAAGCGGGAGCAGGTGATCCTATTTTTAAACCGGAGAGGATTTTCCCCCATCCTGATCTGCGGCAAATGCGGGTACGTGCAGAAGTGCCCCAACTGCAGCCTCTCCCTCACCGTTCATGGAGAGGGGAAGAAGCTCCTGTGTCACCTGTGCGGTTTTGAAGAGGCACCCGCCACCCGCTGCCCCCGCTGCCGCTCGCAAGGCATCCGCTTCCCGGGGATAGGGACGCAGAAGCTGGAACTCATGGTGAAAAAGCTTTTCCCGGAATACAGGGCGGGACGCATGGACAGCGATTCCATGACGGCAAAAAATGCCCATGCGGAGACGCTCGATGCGTTCGCGCGGGGCGAGTTACAGATCCTGATCGGCACACAGATGATTGCCAAGGGGCTTCACTTCCCGAACGTGACTCTTGTGGGAGTGATCTGCGCCGACACCGCCCTCCACCTCCCCGACTTCAGGGCCGCGGAGAGCACTTTTCAGCTCCTCACGCAGGTTGCCGGAAGGGCCGGGAGGGGGGAGGTGCCCGGCGAGGTGATTGTTCAGACATACGCGCCGACGCACCCCGCAATCCTCGCGGCGGGGACGCAGGATTACGAGACGTTCTACCGGCAGGAGATTCCGTTCCGCGAGGAACTCGGCTATCCGCCGGTGAAAAGGTTTGTGGCCGTGACGGTGCGCGGGAGAAAGGAAGAAATGGTGAAGTGGGTGTGCAGGCACTTCGCCGGGATGCTGAGGGAATCGGGGGGGCCGGTGATGGAGATTCTCGGTCCCACACCGTCCCCCATCGCGAGGGCGATGGGCTACTACCGCTGGCAGATCATCCTGAAGGGCGAGAGCGTCCCGAAAATGAACGCCATCTTGCGGGAGGCAATGAATAAGCTCAAGCCCGGGAAGGAAATTCAAATTGTGGTGGATGCAGATCCGATCTCGATGCTATAATTACCGCTCTTTGGCCTCCTGTGGCAAAAAGGTGGAAATGCGATGAGAAGATACAGATACCGTTGGGGAGAGGGGATGTGGGCGTATATATTTCACCGCGTCTCCGGGGCGGCTCTCATTGTCTACCTCTCGATGCACATATGGGTGATCCATCACATTCAGGAAGGCCAGGCCGCGTACGACAACCTCATGAGGATCATGGACAAGCCCGTATTCAGGATGGGGGAGGCGGCGCTGCTTGCGGCGATTCTATTCCATTCATTTAACGGGGTAAGAGTGGCATGCATGGATAGCCGATTCGGTATGCGCAACTACAGGGCGACATTCTGGCTTGTTTTTGCCGGATCCGCCGTTCTCGGGATAGCGGGGGGGATGGCGATCCTCTTTGCGGGAAAATGAAGAGGGTACGCACAGGATTCTGGAAATGAAAACGACCGGTTCGTGGTGGTGGTTATTGCAGAGATTGAGCGGGGCGGTTCTCCTCGTACTCATCATGGCGCACTTTGTGGTCATGCACTACATGGGGTTCGAGAAGCGGCTGTACGCTGATGTCCTCGCGCGCCTTTCAAACCCCCTCTGGAAGACTTTTGACCTTATATTCCTCTCGCTCGGGCTCTCCCACGGCGGGTATGGGCTGTGGGGGATCGTCGGGGATTACTGCAGGAGCGATTCGGCGAGGATCATCGCCCTCATCGCGATTGTGACTGCCGGACTGTTCCTGTTCTCATTGGGGTTGGTGACGGTGCTGACGTTTCATTCATGACAGTTGAGGTTCGGGGATAACCATTGATATGAATCATTCAGGCAAAATCCGCGGTGAAGACATTAAAAGTTGATGAATAGATCAGGTTAAAAAGTTCAGTGATCTCAGTGTCTTCAGTGGTTAAAAGCTTATAATCTTTTGTGGTATCGAGCAGCTATGGCATGTCAGTGTTGAGCTAAGAATGAGATCAGTTTAACCAGTCGAGGTTTCTTCAATGATCCATCGATATGACACGGTGATCATCGGCGCGGGTCTTGCCGGAATGCGCGCGGCGATCGAGGCGCGGGTTTCGGGAAGCTGCTGCGTCCTCACAAAGGTATTCCCCACGCGCTCGCACTCCGGCGCGGCGCAGGGAGGGATCGCCGCATCCCTCGGCAATGCGGGTGAGGATGACTGGCCAACGCACATGTTTGACACCGTGAAGGGGAGCGATTACCTCGCGGATCAGGATGCCGTTGAAATCCTCGTGAAGGAGGCCCCCCTCACGATTATAGATCTGGAGCACATGGGGGTTCCCTTCAGCCGCACAGAGGAAGGCCTCATCGCGCAGCGGTCATTCGGCGGGCACACCAAGCAGAGGGCATGCTATGCCGCCGACCTCACCGGGCACGTCATTCTCCACACGCTCTATGAACAGTGTCTCAAGCACGCGATCAAGTTCTATCCGGAATACCTGGTGCTCTCGCTCGTGCTCGCCGATGGCGTGTGCAGGGGCGTTGTGGCAATGGATATACTGACCGGAGATATACATGGTTTTTTCGGCCGGGCGGTGGTCTTCGCGACGGGGGGATACGGCAGGGCCTTTAAGATTACCTCGAACGCGCACGCGAGCAGCGGGGACGGGCTGAGCATCATCTATCGCGCCGGACTGCCTCTTGAAGATATGGAATGCGTGCAGTTCCATCCGACCGGATTTTATCCAAGCGGCATCCTCGTCACCGAGGGCGCGCGCGGAGAGGGGGCGTACATCCTCAACGACCAGGGCGAGCGTTTCATGAAGAGGTACGCTCCCGACAGGATGGAGCTTGCGCCCCGCGACGTCACCGCCAGGGCGATTCAGACCGAGATAGATCAGGGGCGCGGTATCGGCGGGGGCGCCTATGTGCATCTTGATCTGCGACATCTTGGAGAGGAGAAGATCCGAAAGCGGCTTCCTCAGATACTTGATCTGGCGATGCGTTTCACCGCCGTGGATGCGTTGAAGGCGCCGATACCCATTCAGCCCACGGCGCACTACTCGATGGGGGGTATTCCAACGGACATCCGCGGCCGAGTTATCGGCGATGCTCAGGGAACGGTGGTTCCCGGCCTCTATGCATGCGGCGAATGCGCGTGCGTTTCGGTTCATGGGGCGAACCGCCTCGGATGCAACTCGCTCCTTGAAGCCGTGGTATATGGGGCGCGCGCAGGGAAGGTGGTGTGCGAGGATCTTCCGGGGATCGAGTGGAGCGACTGGCCCAAAGGCGCCGTGGAGGGGGTTCAGGGGGAGGTCCGCGCTCTCGTGGAGAGGGAGGGAAATGAATCGCTGGCGGCGATCAGGGATGAACTCCAGGAGAGCATGCAGAAGAACTGCGGGATCTTCCGATCGAGGGGACCGCTCCAGGAACAGCTCCTGATCATCGGAAAATTGCAGGATCGCTTCAGCCGCGCACGGTTGAGCGACAAGGGGAAGAGATGCAACACGGAGCTTGTCGAGATCCTCGAACTGAGGAGCCTCCTTGATTTTACCGAGCTGATCGTGAGGGGAGCCCTCGCCCGCGAGGAGAGCCGCGGCGCGCACTATCGCACCGACTACCCGAAGCGCGACGACGCACACTGGCTCAAGCACTCCCTCGCCAGGAAAGGGCCGGAGGGGCCGGTGTTCGACTATAAGCCGGTGCGGATAACCAGGTATCAGCCGAAGGAGAGAAAATACTAAAAAATCCCAAATCCCAAATCCCAAATCCCAACAAAAGCGCAATGATATAGAGGAATTTTGGATTTTGGCTTTGGTATTTATTCTGTGGGGTCGGGCATTTGGGCTTTGAACTTTGATAATTTTCCTTTGGGATTTTGGATTTGGGATTTGGGATTTATAATGTGTCCAAATTATCAATCGGAGAGAAAATTGTGAATCAATCCACCAATAAGTACACATTTAAGATTTTCCGCTATGACCCGGAGCGCTCGCCGCGTGCCCGCTATGACACGTTTTCGCTGGAGGTGGCGAAGGGGATGACGGTGCTCGACTGCCTCCAGGCAATAAAGGCGAGCCAGGACGGGACGCTTTCCTTCCGGCGCTCCTGCCGCAGCGCAATCTGCGGCTCGTGCGCGATGAACATCAATGGCAAGAACGACCTCGCGTGTCACCTCCAGGTTTCTCTGCTTGGCGGCAGAACCGTGACCGTCGATCCGCTCCCCGGTTTCCCCGTGATCAGAGATCTGGTGGTGGACCTGGAGGAATTCTACCGGTCGCTGGAGAGGGTCCTCCCCTGGCTCGTGAGGAGTTCTCCCTTCCCGGACAAGGAGTTGCCTCAGTCCCCCGCCGAGCGCGACAGGATCGACAGCGCGGTGAACTGCATCCTGTGCGGAAGTTGCACCTCGTCGTGTCCCTCGTTCTGGTTCAATACCCGCTATCTCGCTCCCGCTGCGCTGCTCAAGGCGTACCGGTTTATATTCGACAGCAGGGACGAGGCAAAGGGCGAGCGGCTGGAACTTGTCGACGATCGAAACGGCCTCTGGAGATGCCGCACGATCTATAATTGCGAGGAGGCCTGCCCCAAGCTGCTCAAGCCCAACGAGGCAATTGCCGCACTCAAGATTGAGGCGCTCAAGCAATCGGTATAGTCCGGATTGTTCATCAGAAGCATCAAAGAGCACTTTTCACGGAATAAAGCGTGAAACCGCGGATTTCGCGGATTGGAAAAGTCAAATGGATAGAAACCATGGATGGGCACGGCAGCTTAACAGTGAGGAATGTGGTATTAAGTTATTGATGGTGCACATTCTGCCTTTGTTTGAATCCGCCTAATCCGCATAATCCGCGGTTAAAACGTTAGTAGTTTATGAATAGATCAGGCTAGGGGAGTCGCGATGAAGAAGTCTGCGCATGGCGTCAGAAAAAAATATCCGCTCAAGGAAGTGGAAGAGCCGGTATTTTTTCGCGACATATTTCCCTACACCGAGATCCCGAGAGTTCCGTTCGAACGGAAGTCGGTGCCCCTCGAAATCCCCGGGGAGATCTGGATTACCGACACGACATTCCGCGACGGGCAGCAATCGCGGCCTCCCTACACGGTGCAGCAAATCGTCGATATCTACACAATGCTGCACGATCTGACCGGGGGAACCGGCCTCATCCGTCAGTGCGAATTCTTCCTCTACAGCCATCAGGATAAAGAGGCGGTGCGGCGCTGCATTGGACTCGGCTACCGCTACCCGGAGGTGACGGGCTGGATCAGGGCGAAAAAGGAGGATTTCCAGATCGTGCGGGAGATGGGGCTCAAGGAAACGGGGATTCTCACCTCCTGCTCGGATTATCATATATTTCTCAAGCTGAACTGGAATAGGCGGCAGGCCCTCGAGAATTACCTCGGAATCGTGAGGTCGGCACTCGATGCGCGGATCGTCCCCCGCTGCCATCTCGAGGACATCACCCGCGCGGATTTCTTCGGATTTGTTATCCCTTTGGTGCAAGAGCTTATGAAGCTATCGGATGAGAGCGGTATCCCTATCAAGATCAGGGCATGCGACACGCTCGGCTATGGGGTTCCGTTTCCCGAAGCGGCTCTCCCGAGGAGCGTGCCGAAGCTCATTCACGGACTCAGGCAGGAGGGCGGCGTTCCGTCGGAAAGGCTCGAGTGGCACGGCCACAACGATTTCCATAAGGTTCTGATTAACGCGGTGACGGCATGGCTCTATGGTTGCTCGGCCGCCAACGGCGTTTTGCTGGGCTTCGGAGAGCGCACCGGCAACGCCCCGCTGGAGGGGCTTGTCATGGAATACCTGTCGCTGAAGGGGCGCCCGCAGAAAGTGGACACCACGGAAATCACGAAGATCGCGCGCTATTTCCAGGACGCAATCGGCGTGGTCCTTCCGCCCAACTACCCGTTCGTGGGGCTCGATTTCAATACCACAAAAGCCGGAATTCATGCGGATGGGGTATTGAAGAATGAAGAGATCTATAATCCGTTTGATACCGTGAAGTTTCTCAAGCGCCCCGTCAGGGTGAGCATCACGGATAAGTCGGGTGTGGCCGGCGTCGCCTACTGGGTGGATTCCTACCTGGAGCTCGAGGGGGACAGGCGCATCGATAAGAGGGATCCCGGTCTCATGAAAATAAAGAAGTGGATTGACGAACAGTACGCCGATGAGCGTACCACCGCGATCTCCGACGAGGAGATGCTCCACCAGGCGCGGATCCATCTGCCGAAGCTCTTCAAGTCGGACTTCGACAAGCTGAAGGCCCGGGTCGCCTCCATCGCCCAGGAGCTCGTGGAGAAGGTCACGGAACGTCAGGAGGTGCGCTCCATGCAGCCGGAGAAGATGGAGCCGATCCTCAGGAATATGCTCGAGGAGCACCTGTTCATCAAGTACATGTACGTAACCGATCGCTCGGGCAGAAAGATCACCTCAAATGTGGTGAGGCCGTTTGATCAGGAGAAGTACGATGCCTATTTTGTCCATCTCTATGATTTCTCGAACCGGACGTGGTTCGCGCGTCCGATGAAGAGCGGGAAGACGCACGTGAGCGATTTCTATACATCCCTCATGGACGGCGCGCTCTGCATCACTGTCTCCGCGCCGGTGCGGGACAGGGAGGGGGCAATCGCGGGGATTTTCGGTATCGACATCCTCTTCGAGGATATTGCCAAAATAGGGTAACTGTCTAAAAGCCAGAATACAGAATTCAGGAGTCAGAATACAGAATTAAGGGTTAAGGCAGTTATTGGAAGAGGTCAGCACGCTAAGGGAAGCTTATTCGCGATCCATTCTGGATTCTGGCTCCTGACTTCTGACTACCTGAGTAGTTACAAAATATGAGTCTCGGGGAGTGAAACCATGGCGAGAGAAAAACTTAGATTTCAGGCGTTTCTCAAACTGCTCTTCAGGATATTCTTCCGCACCTGCGCGAAGATCCGTGTGATTGGGATTGAGAACATCCCAGGTCAGCCGCCCTACATCGTATTCTCCAATCATATTTCATGGTTTGATCCCGTGCTCGTCGGCTCCTTCATTCCTAACCCTGTGCATATCATGGCGATGGAGGCCCTCTTCGCATTCCGTCCGCTCGGTTTTCTCATGAGGAGTGTCGGGGCATTCCCCGTGAGCCGGGGGAGCCTCGATCGCCGCGCCATCGAAGGCGCGGTCGATATCCTCGCGAATGAGGGCGTTGTCTTCATTTTCCCCGAGGGCGGCATCGGGCGTCTGGAGCGTGGAGATCAGATGCGGCCGGGGATCAGTCTCATTGCCCAGCGGACGAATGTTCCCCTTGTGCCGATCGGGATCAGCGGCTGCCGCGGCTTGTACAATCCGGTCAAGCTGCTTCTCCGCAGGGTGACGGTTACTATCCGCATAGGGAAGCCGTTCATTATCTCTTCTCTCGCCAGTCTGACCGGCAAGAAGATGCGCATGGCGGCGATGGACCGCATCAGGAGCGAGCTCTGTGCCCTTACGGAGAGAGAGGCGCTCCCCGCCTGATGGAATTATCGTATGAAGCCGTCGATCAACCGGAAAGTTACTCTCCTTTTTGCGTTATTCCTGATCATACTCCTCGGTCTCATCTGCAGAGCCGTGCGGGTCAGACAGGGAAGGGTTGTCTGGCTGGAAAATCTTCATCGAGAGATGATTCCCCTCCCCGGCGGGCATTCCCGAGAGATTGACGGGGAGAGGACTCCACTTTCCACCCTTCCGAGGGCGCGGGCCGGCTATTCCGGAGCGAACGAGCAAAAGAATGAGGCTCCGCCGCCAAGGCAGTCCGACGCGCTCATGCATCTCACCGGCCTGGATTCACTCCCCGATACCGGATGTATGAATAGGGCCCACTTTATGCATCTTCGGGACGAGATCGAGGCGTGTGCGCGATACCTTGGGTCGCAGGATTCAGGAGAGCGCAGCAAAGGGCAGGACATGCTCTACAGACTCTCCAGGACGATGTGTGAGGAGTATAGTCAGAGTGGGGGAGAGCCGCGCAGGGTGATGGAGCAGTGTATGAGTGGAATGAGTGAGGCGGTCCTGGATATGAGTGGGGATCGGAAATGTGACGCCTCTCCCGCTCGCGGTGAGTTTGTCCGCTGGGCTTCGCGAACCATGAAAGGGGCCGACACCCCCGAGCTTCTTTTCATCATAAGGCTTCTCGGTGTGGTGGGCGATCCCGGCGCGCTCGACGCGATCGGGGTGTACGGTGATTCACCGCTCCCTGAGGTCAGGAAGGCGGCAATGCTCTCAATGGGATTGCTCGGAGCACCCGAGGCGCGGGATGATATCGCCGCATACCTTTCCGATCAGGATCTTCCTTTGAAAGAGGGGAAGTCATTTCTCCTCGCGCTGAGCCTCATCAAGGGGCGAAGCTCGGAAGAGATAGTTGTCGGTGTGCTGCGTGCCGCGAGACCGCTCCTGGCGTATGAAGCCTATCTGCGGTTGCGGGAAATGCGGGGTGATACCGGGAAGCCGCTTCCTCTCGAGGAGTTCGAGCAGCGGCGGAAAGCAGTGGCAGATCACTATGCGGTGCGGCAGGGCTCGGGTGATCTGTAACATCATGCAGTTTCCCTGACTACTAACTACTGGCTACTCGCTACTGATTTGTGTGGCAATTAGTGTTTGACATAGGGGTGGAGCTGGTTTATTCTACCTGCGGTGAGCGACGGATGATATCGGAGGAGATATGGATCGGAAGACAGAGGCGGTAATTTTTGACAACGACAATACCATTGCGAAGATATACCCAAACCCGAAGGTGTACTGGAGCGATGTGTTTGTGAAAACCGTCGAGGAGTGCGGCGGCTCGGTTCCCAAGGGGAGGGAAGAAGAGTATATGCTCTCGTACTTCACCAATAAGGGATTCATCGAAAAGCTCCAGACAATCGGCCTGAAGACCACATGGGATAAATTTCAGCAGGCCAAGGGGGTTGTAGACGAGCGGGAGCGCGTGAAATATATTCTTGCGGGAAACTCGAAACTGTTTCCCGACGCTGTTGAATTCATGCGTGTGCTGCACGGCGAGGGGATCAAGTATGCGGTTGCGACGTTTACCACAAGAAATGTGGTGCTCGAAGCATTCAAGCATACGCCCGGTCTTCCTCCACCGGATGCGATTTTTGATTGGAACGATTCGCTCCGTGACAAGCTCGAAAAGCCGGATCCGCGAATCGCCCGGATCGTCCTCGACAAGCTTGGGGTTGCTCCTGAGAACGCGATGATGGTCGGCGACAGGCTCACCGATGTGCTGATGGGGAATATGGCGGGAATGAGAACCGCCCTCGTGAAGCGCCGTGAGGAGGATGGAGCCCTTGTGGAACAGATGGAGAAGGAGATTGAACTTGCGCGCCTCGATCCTGAGACGTGCCATAAAGTTCCGGATTATCAGGTGACCGATCTGATGCAGATCAGGGAAATTCTGTAACGGAGGAGAAGCAGTACTTAGATCCCTGCGCGTAACCGCTGATGATACGATCAGGGGCCGGGGGGGACAGCATATCGTGCGGAGATACTCCTGATAGAACATAAACACAGGATTAGGGAATCAGTAGCGCGGAGCTAAAGAAACATTATTCCTAACCCCTAACTACTAATCCCTAACTACTGAATACGGGGGTGGATATGAATATGAAGGAACATGAGGACCTTATTTCAAAGGTCGAGAAGGCCAAGGAGCAGATAGAGCAACTCCGCAAACAGCAATCGGATCTCGAGCGCGAGAAGGCGGAACTCGAGGAGTTGCGGGCGAAGCAGGATGAGTGGTCGCGCGGGAAGAGAGAGATTGGAGATGGCCTTCTCAAAGGGATCGCAATCCTCGATAGCGAAGACGCCGAGATTAACAAGATGATCTCGATCGTGCGGGGGACAAGGGAGAGTTTCTCGCAGCATCTGGAGTATCTTGCGTCGGTCAAGGATGATCGCTGGACGCCGGCCACGCTGAAGGAAGATCTGAACAAGGCCCTGCTCATTCTCCAGAAGGCGCGCAGGGACTTGGGAGTGGCCCGCGGCAGGATCCCCGCAATGGAGGGAAAAGAGGCGAAGGTGGGAGGAGTTGAGTCACTCCCGGCAAGATCCGGAGGAATTTCATCCCTGAGCACCGGGGAACTGGTCCGGCTCGGATTCTGGCTTGCCCTGCCGGGAGTGCTGATGGCGCTCCTCATCGTTATCATCTATGCGGTGCTGTAGAGTCCCGGAAGGATTGCGCGTGCTGGTGAAATCATGAAATTGTTTATTACTCGCCGCAAGGGTTTTGTCCCCGCGCACATCGTGTACATCAAGCGCAGGATGACCGAGATCGACCGGCAGATCAGAAAGCTCGAGAAGTTTGTCGCGAATCCCCGTCTGCGAAAAAAGAAGGACGAGGTCACGATCGCGCGGCTCCTCGGCCCCACCATTCTCCCTGAATCCAAGAAGCGATTCGTAAGCTACCTCAGCACCGGAAGCTTCCAGACAATCGCGTTGAGGAGGCACGAACAGCGGGCTGCGAAGATTAAAGGCGGATTACTGATACTCCTTGTCATTCTGGCAGCGTTCTTTCTGATCTACACCTTCATCGCTCCCTTCATGCACTGATCTATTTCTTCGGATCGTGCGGCGAAAAGTTTTTCCCCGCATATATTCCGTAGGACACTCTGTAGCGCACCCTTCAGGGTGCGGCTGTTTCTTTATTCCCCTCTCCATTTAAGGAAGAGGGCAGGATGAGGGGTTTGTTGTCACCCGGTAAGTGCGATAGTGGCACTTTCATGTTCCGTAATCGACACTGTAGCCAAAACCGTGGCCGGGACATGTAGCCGAGACTTCAGTCTCGGCAGTTGATCTTCCAGTATCCTACACTGTAGCAGAGACTTTAGTCTCGGCGGATACGAATTGCGAAAGTCCAAACTTTCATTGCATGATCAGAATGCGGGAGTAAGCACCCGCTCAGTCTTAGGAGACGAGTTCTTCTTTTTCCCTTCCCCCCTTGAGGGGGAAGGTCAGGATGGGGGGTGCCTTACAACTCATAAGTGGAACTGCTACAAAAGTTGCAGCAGCCCGCCGAGATATTTGATAAAGTAATTAGGGTCTCCTGAAAAAGTCTAAAAAGAGTATATAATATATTGCATTGCAAGTAGATATGATTTACAATGCTCTCCGGAATGATGGCTAAACTGCACGGAAATTCGGGACAGGTGCCCGAAACCCGTGCAGTTATAC
>JAPLCW010000199.1 GCA_026392015.1 Candidatus Auribacterota bacterium
ATACTTCTCCTCCGGACTAAACTTCCTCTTTTCCATCTCTCCGCCTCCTTTCTATGCTAAAATCTTACCATCCATGGAGGCGAGATTCATACAAATCTAAGAACCCGAAAAAGTCCAATTTAGTCTAAACCATTACAATATGCCAGGGGGGTGACATTTGACAGATACTCTATTTTTCCATTTCCACTTTGAAATCTAAAATACTGATGCCTGTTATCTGTACTATCATCCACCGGTATCATTTCTCCAACATTACTTGTTTCAAACCATAAAGATACTGTATAGCTATTCCCTGTTATACTAACAGGGACTGTTGTGGCAACATTTCCCGCAGAAAAGCTAAACGCATTCCCTATTTTACCTGTTACCCCTCTTGCAATTGTCCCCACTATTGTTCCATTATACGTTCCTTTAGAATCTATAACCGCGCCGGAACTTTCATTGAAGTTATAATAAGAAACAAGGCCGCCGTACAAGCTTGATGTTGGTGTTGTCGTCGGTGTTGGCGTGGATGTTTCCGTTGGTGTTGGGGATGGCGGTGGAACTAATGTCCCTGTCCGAATTCCCCAGCTGCCCGGCTGCGTGCAGAAGAATTTCTCCCCCGACTTCACATCGGCGGCTGACACAGTGCTCTGATCCAGCTTGGCCTCGATATCTTCGTAGATCTCCTTCAACGTCCTCATCGTCGAGAGGGGAGCCGAACTTGGCTCCTGGAAACTGGGGACAGGTGTTGCCTTTATCCCCGAGTTCAGGTAATCATAAATCTGCGAGAGGGTATACATCCCGCTCCCTGCCGAGGGAAGCCCGGGAACGTCAAGGCTCCCCCCAACCGCCATTCCGCTCACGCAAACCGAACACATCAGACCTAAAATAACTGTCATAAAACTCTTCATTTGTCCACGCCTCCTTTTTCTATTTATCGCAAGAATTGTCAGTTTTTCCGCAGTTGCGATAAAATAATCCAAAATATAACATCCAACTGGGAGCTATTACCAGCAATTTCCATGCCAATCCTTCAGTTTTCCTCTCATTAGTGAAATATAGTCATAACGAGCGTAACGATAAGCAGTTCAAATGATAGTTTCCTGGGTAGAAAATTACAATCGATCCCACAAAAGTATGAATTGCATACTTTGTTTGCACCTCTGACTGCTAAAATTGTAAACTTTGCATACAATTCTTGTCCTATCATAACGATAATGTCTTCTCGGCATATTCGGAACCTAAGAACTTAACAGATGAGTCAATTTTTTCAGACATACGTATTATTCACCACGAAGCTCACGAAGGTCACGAAGATAGTTGGCAAGAAGAATTATCTTCGCATTCTTCGTGGCCTTCGTGGTTTAAAAAGTATATTTATACTTCTTGTCGGTTTGCGGCGAAGCTTCGCTAGATGACAAAATAGAGATATCCCCTGCTTTATTATTCATCCCTGCGCGCGGGCACAGGGGAAGCCCGTCGAGTCCTGAGCTTGCGGAAGGAGAGTCTTCCGACGAAGGGATAAATTGTATCCGGACTAATCCCTCGTGATTTCATTTGAATCCAGAAAAAGGATTACATTGATTCAACTCCGGAATAAAGAACAAATGTTTATTTGGAAAAATTCATAGACCTTCCAGATTCCGCATCGGATGCTCTTTCCCCCTCATCCATCATAGCCGCCCCATATACAGTTTCTATTCGTCGGGCCATTCCGCTTTGGTGGGACTATGGCTTCCTACAGATTCCACCTCGCGGTGGACACCCTTGCCGTTCGGTTCACAGTTTCCCTTGGCGGCATTTTACTCCATATCTCACGGGGGTAGTGAGTGCGCCCTGTCAGGGGCACAAGATAAAGGACCTTCTCCGGAGAAGATCAGGAGCTATTTCCGCAGGTGGAGCAGCGCGCAGCGCACGTCCACCTGCGGAGGGGCAAATTGTCGCGTTAGTTTTTGACACATCGGGCGGAATAACCCCGCATCAGGGTGCGAGCGTTCCTATCTACCCCGCTCGCGGACGATAATATCCTGTCATACGCGCCCTCACCCCCCTGAGTACCCATCCACTGAGTTCCGTACGTACCACGCCATCCATACCCCCCCGTCACCTGCCATATCCCGGACAGGGGCCATTCGAAGCCGGTCGTTCCCCCGACCCTTAGCTTATCCCCCGCCGAGGCACAATCATTCACGTCATTCCGATTACAGTCGCAGCTTTGGCCCGAATCCTTCAGAGCCGTCTCCAGCGTACACCACTCTGCATCAGTTGGAATATGCCAGCCAGAGGGACACGCACCCGCGAGCGCGTTCCATTGATAGAGCAGCCCTTCGGAGCCATACGGCCCCCCAGGATAATAACTACATGCAGAAGCTGACTCATCCGTCATATTTTTGCCCAGACAGCCGCCATTGTTATAATCCAGGTTTTTTGCGATCCAGCATTGGCCGCTAATCAGAACTGTTGGGTATTCTTTATTATCTCTTGAATCCGTGAATGTTGTTCCGCAGGCGAAAGTTGGTGTTGATGTTGCTGTCGGCGTAGGTGTCATTGTCGGCGTAGGTGTCGGCGGTACGACTAATGCTCCTGTCTGGATACCCCAGCTCCCTGTAACCATGCAGAAGAACTTTTTACCCGACTTCACATCGGCGGCGATGATATCGCACTGGTCAAAAAGGGATTTGACATCATCCCCGATCTCTCTCGTCGTCTTCATCATCGAGCCGGGTCCTGACGTGGGCTCCTGGAAACCGCTCTGCACCGTGAGCGCCGCGCCGCTCGTCAGGTAGTCGTACAGGTTCTGGAGCGTGTACATCCCGCTCCCCCCAGAGGGGGCGCCGGAAGAGTCAATGCTTCCTGCAACAGCCAAGCCGCTCATGCCGACCGCGAACATCACACCTAACACCGCTGTCATCCACTTTTTCATCTTTGCACCTTCCTTTCATTGTGTAGATCCGGCCTATTTACATAAACTCAGGGTTTTGGGCCACTCTGAGGCAGATAAAAATGGAATTAACTCCTCGTATCACCTCCTTGTCCAACACATCTTGTCGATACACACTCTGCATGAAGTTACTCCGTATAAAGAACGAGAATCTTCTCCTGGGGAAGATCCGGAGTTACACTCGCAGGTGGGCATACGCCATGCGCTGTTCCACCTGCGAATGGTCAAATTGCCGGATTCACAAACCAGAATTCAGGCGGCGTGTGTACCCGGTCGAACACTGATTGCCTCTATCGCCCCGGTTACCGGACCCAATAATATCCTGACGTACGGGAGCCAAGCTGACAGCAACCATACGAATCATCGTAAAACCCCGCACTACCCGCGTCCACTCGGGTGCACCAATGCTGACCACAGGAGTCGTCGTGCAGCCCCCACTTTGTTCCTGACGCCTGCGTGAACAACCGGGCACTGCACCCGCTGCTCTCTCTGCTGTTGCTGCAACCCAATCCAACCGTCCTAGCTTCTCCGCCGCGTTCCACCCCGTCTGTGACAACGCGAGCGGTATGGCTGCCCCCGAAATTAAAGAACTGCTTTGTTGAATAGCTGGATATCCTGTTGTAGTGATCATTTAGTGTAATCGCCAATTCATCGTATGCCGCCGCTCCTTGTATCTTATTATCTGCAAGGCTTAGCGACCAGGAACCAGTACTCTGGTCATCTAAAAAATCTGTATGGATGACTCCATGATTTACAAACGTTAAATCGTCAGCGGCATTGGAGCCGCGGAAACCGGCGAGCGTCCATCCGCCGCCGTCGGTGGTCATGTCACAGTATGCCTGGAAGGCATCGGAACTACTGCCACCATTGGGGTCTATCCAGTAGACACCATCGACGGCAGTGGGAATTGCCGTTTTAACGGCTTCGCAGGATGCTAAAATTGGTGTCGGTGTCGATGTCGGCGTCGATGTCGGCGTCGATGTCGATGTCGGTGTCGATGTCGGTGTCGGCACTAATTGCGCTGTCCCCGTCCGAATCCCCCAGCTCCCCGGCTGCGTGCAGAAAAACTTCTTTCCCTGCTCGACATTAGCGGCTGATATTTCGCTCTGCTCGAACAACGCTTTGATCGCATCACCGATCTGCCTCGTGCTCTTCATCGTGGAGCCTGGTCCTGACGCGGGCTCCTGGAAACTGGTCTGCACCGTGAGCACAGCGCCGCTCGTCAGGTAATCATATAGGTTCTGAAGCGTGTACATCCCGCTCCCCGCGGAGGGAGGCCCGGGAGATTCCATGTTTTTTGTCGGAGTAGGCGTCAGGGTCGGGGTGCTCGTTGGGGTATATGTCAGTGTTGGAGTGAGCGTCGGTGTAGGGGTATGT
>JAPLCW010000154.1 GCA_026392015.1 Candidatus Auribacterota bacterium
ATGGCACTATGATCTTGGCGGGGATATAATTTCCTCGGCGTAGGGAAAAACACTTCCCTGCGCCAGGGCTCCAGGCCGGCGGCATAAACGCCGTCGGCCTGAGCCCACTTTTCTTATGCTGGAAGTGCGTAAGTCGTGTAAGGTGGATAGTTTGATGGGCGAGTTAAGAAAGGATATGAACAAGTATCGTCCCGGCGATGCGGCTGAATTTTTTGCACGAGGCGAAGGCACGGACATAGCCGAAAATAAGTTACAGAAATGGGATGATGTAGAGAAGTCGTTAAGGGAAGCAAAAGCAATGCTCAATATGGTTTCAGGGAGTGACGAGCCTTGAATAACAGTCCGGCAGTTGCTCTGTTTGAACGCCATGAGGGGCACGGTCGTTAATCAAACAGTTGTCCGGAGAATGTTTATATTTGCCCATGGAAGTGGTTTTCTCCATTGCCTGTTCGACATTGGGAGGGCAGCAGCGGATTCGGATGTCGCTGTAAACCATGATGGATTTTTATAAAAAATACTGGAGATGACGTGGTATGCAAAATTTGGACCCGGCGTGTTCTGGGGGGAAGCTCGTATTTCCGATTCTCCTCGGCATCCTGCCGTTAATAATCCTATTTTCACCGCCCGTTGCCCACTCCCAGGAGTTGCAGATCCACTGTATAAATGTCGGCCAGGGCAGCAGCGAGCTTGTCGTGGGCCCGAACAACACAACGGTCCTCATTGACGGAGGGAAAAACAGCGCCGGCAGCACGCTGAAGTCCTACCTCAATATCATACCCGCTCTGGCGGACCACGTCATTGATTATGTCGTCGCTTCCCATGACGATTTAGACCACTACGGGGGTTTGAATTACATTCTGGATAACGGCTATACAGCCGGCACAATCTATAACTGCTGTGGAACGAATTACGGCAGCTTCGGTTTGGGCATCGCTATCCCCGTGGGGAGCTCTGTGGATCTTGGCGGAGGCGCGGATATTATTTGCGTAGTCGCCGATGGGACTCTTATCAACGGCGGTACGTTTTCCGCCTCGGTGGATAATAATCAAAGCGTTGGATTGCTGATCAGGTACGGCGGGTTTCGATATCTTACCGCAGGGGACATGGAGAGTCCGGGCGAAGGGCCTCTTGGTAATGCGTTGCGCACGTATCCTTCCGGGAATCCTCTTCTTGGCGCCGGAGGGGTTGACGTGCTCCACGTAAACCATCATGGCAGCAGGGATAGCACGATAACCAGCTATCTCAACAACCTGAAGCCGGAGGTGGCGGTGATCAACGTCGGCTCGAACGGCTATGGCCATCCGCACAAGGATACCATAGACAGGTTGCTGGCCAGGTCAACGCTCAGCTCGTGCGCATGCGACTGCAGCGGTTGCAGCAGCACGTGCGGTGACGCGACAGGGGTCACTGTTCCGGCGGTGGCCGGCATTTACCAGACCGCTGACGGCGATCTGTCTGATTGTCGAACGAGCGCCGATGGAACGGTTGTGGGGAATATGGTGATCACTTATGACGGCAGCTCGGCATATTACTACTTGAACGATTATGCTTTTCCACTAGGCGGGGGACCGACGGCCACGCCGAGCAGGACGCCCACGGTCACGCCGACGCGGACGATCACTCCGACCCGGACTCCCACGATGACGCCGACGCGCACGCCCACACCGACGGAAACCCCGACCTGGGATCCTGACATTCCGACATACACCCCCACCGGGACTCCCACGCCCACTGCGACCCAGACAATAATCCCCACGCCCTATGCCGACTGGCCGATGTTTCGCTGTGACGCGATGCATAAAGGGCTGAGTCTCTATTCAGGGCCGTCTGTTCCGGCGCTGGTATGGAGCTACAGGACAGGTTCCGCTATGATATCCTCTCCCATGCTGGGGAGTGACGGGATGGTCTATGTCGGCTCTAATGATAATAGACTTTATGTCCTCAGTTCCGAGGGCGCCCTCAACTGGAGTTATCTGACCGGCGCCTATGTAACGTCTTCTCCCGCGATGGGGAATGACGGGCGGATATCTATGGGCTCTTATGATAATAGACTTTATGTCCTCGATTCCAACGGTGCCCTTGGCTGGAGTTACCTGACGGGATACTTTGTAGCGTCCTCTCCCGTGCTGGGGAATGAGGGAAGGGTGCATGTCGGCTCTTATGATAATAAAGTTTATGTCTTTAATCCGAATGGCGGATGCATCTGGAGTTATCAGACTGGAGATTATATAGCGTCCTCTGCCGCGCTGGGGAATGACGGCAGTGTGTATGTCGGCTCTTATGATAATAGACTATACGTCTTTGATTCCAATGGCAGACGCGTCTGGAGCTATCAGACTGGAAACGATATAGGGTCTTCTCCCGCACTGGTGAATGACGGGAGGGTGTATGTCGGCTCTAATGATAATAGGTTTTACGTCCTCAATGCAAACGGCACGCTCAATTGGAGTTATCTGACCAGAAATGATATACGGTCTTCTCCCGCACTGGGGAGTGACGGGAGGGTGTATGTCGGCTCTAATGATAATAGGCTTTACGTCTTCAATCACAATGGCACGCTCAACTGGAATTATCTGACGGGATCCGATGTATTGTCTTCTCCCGCACTGGGGAATGATGGGAGAGTGTATGTGGGCTCTTATGATAATAGACTTTATGCTCTCAATGCAAACGGCACGCTCAACTGGAGTTATCCGGCTGGATATTACGTAGAGTCCTCTCCCGCGCTGGGGAGCGAGCAAAGGGTGTATATCGGCTCTTATAATAATGTTCTCTATTGCATCGGTCCGGCACCCACGCCGACCAGGACCGGAACGCCTACGATAACGCCGACCGGGACCTTTACCGGGACCCCGACGATAACCCCGACGTGCACTCCGACGCCGACGGATACCGTGTTCGAGACACCGACGGAGACGCCTACGAAAATGCCGACCGGCACTCCGACGGAAACGCCCACGATCACGTCGACGCCCAGCGAAACCCCGACTGATATCCCGACGGAAACGCCTACCGTCACCCCGACGGCCACGGTGCCGGAGTTGAGTTATGGCTGGATCGATGTTTCTTCTATGCCCGCCTCGACTTCTGAGATATGGGTGGACTACGTCAACTCGGGCAAGTCGACGGATGCGACGGTGGGGCCTCTATCGAGCGGGACGCATCAGGTATGGATAAATCCGCAGTCAGGGACGCCCGCCCCTGCGCCCAAGAATGTGGAAGTTGGCAAGGATGAGACGGTTGTACTACCCTTCGATCTTAGTCTTGGGACCGGAGCGCTGGGCGTTGAGTCCTCACCGCAAACGGGAGCGAAAATCTATCTGGATTATTTGGATACGAACGAGATAACCCCTCATACATTTAATGCGATATCCGTTGGGACACACTACGTGATAGTGCGGAAAGATGGATGTATGAAATCGGGCATATACCCTGTGTATATTAAGGAGGGTGCAGAGTCGACGGCGGTGGTCGATCTGGAGCTTGTGACCGCGACGGCATCGGGGAGCATCGAGGTGAGCTCAGTTCCTTCCGGGGCGGGTATATATCTTGATTTTGTGGATATGATAGGCGTGACGGACACGACGGTCTCCTCCGAGATACAGTACGGGACACACGCGGTGGTGGTGAGGAAAGAAGGGTATCTGGCGCCGCCGCCGCAGTATGTGCAATTAAGCGAGGAATCGCCTTCGGCCTCGGTGCGTTTCTATTTTGTGCCCGAGCCGACGGCAATACCCACGATCACCCCGACGCCGACTCCCACGCCGACCGCAACGCCGACTCAGACAGTTACTCGAACGCCGACGCTGACTCCGACAGGCACGCCGACCCCGACTGCAACACCGACTCAGACCCCCACTGCAACACCGACGCAGACTCCCACGCCGACCGCAACGCCGACTCAAACAGCTAGCCGAACGCCGACATTGGCGCCGACAATTACTCCGACCCCCACCGGCACGCCTACCGCGACTACAACAAGGACACCTACGGCTTCCCCGACTATGGCGCCCACACAAGGACCCGAATCAACAAGCACGCCGGTTGCGCCGACGCCCATACCCTTGCCGGCGGCGGTGACAGAGCTCAACGGCGCATCGTTTACGGCCGGGAAGCAGCTCGTTGCGACGTTCAGACTGAATGGGGCTATCGAGCGGCTCTTCACCGCCTACGCGGTGCTGATTATGCCGGGGGGGCAAATGCTGAACGCAATGACGATTGATATACCGCTCAAGCCTATTGGCACCAGGGTCCGAAGCCTGCCGGCGGGATTCAGCTATCAGATCCTGTCTAAAACCATTCCTCCGGGAGTGCCGAGGGGCGAATATGAGTTTGCGGTCGTATTCTTTGATGCCACAAAACCATACCGAAGCCGCGCCGACGCATTATGATCTAGTAGGGTTGCAGGGAGGCAGGCCGCGGCATACAATGGATGTACAATTCGAATAGATTGCGGTGCGAAATTCAGGATGAGAAAAAGCCTTATAAAAAGGAGGAAGGGGCCATGGTAAAGTGTGTGATCGGGGGCTGGGCAATTATATGCATTTTGTGTGCGCTAATGTTATTTGGAACAAACATTGTCGGAATCTGTGATGATACCCCAACGGCCCCCCGACCATAACGCTTACGCCGACAGAAATACCTTTAATGACGGAGACGCCAACGGCAACGCCGACCGTGACACTTACACCGACTGAAACCCCGACGGAGACGCCAACGGCAACGCCAACCGTGACGCTCACGCCGACTGAAACAGCTACCGAGACACCAACTCAGTCACCGACAGAGACGCCCACTCTGACACCTACGGAAACACCGCTGGTGACCGAGACCCCGACAGAGACGCCAACGGCGACACCGACCGTAACACTTACACCGACTGAAACGGCTACCGAGACGCCAACTCAGTCGCCGACAGAGACGCCTATCCTGACACCTACGGAAACACCGCTGATGACCGAGACCCCGACGGAGACGCCAACGGCGACACCGACTGTGACGCTTACACCGACTGAAACGCCGACGGAGCTACCGATCGTTCTGATCAGTGAGGTGCTATACAATCCGGAGGGCACGGATAACGGCCACAGTTTCGTGGAGATTGTCGGATTTGCAGGAAGGGACATCAGCGGGTGGAAGATTGAAGGGATTGACGGCGATGATGGAAGCACCGATCAGTCGTTCACATTTCCATCCAACACGGTATTCTCTGATGATGACGACGGGCTGGGCTTGCTGGTTGTGGCGGATACAACAGCCGAGGGCGTTACCTATGTCTCCCACCATGATTTTATCGATCAAAATATGGATCTCGCGAATGGCCCTGATAACGTGCGGATTGTGGATGCTCAGAGTCATGTTATCGACTCTCTGGCGTACGATAGTGTCAGCCCAGGAGACAACAGTCATTTTAATGTATTCGTCGGCGAGGGGACGGCGGCGGGAGATTCGGGCGAGGGGTACAGCCTCGTGCGTTACCCGGCGCTCTTTGATACGGATGATAACTCGTATGATTTTGTGGTCGATTATCCGAACCCTGGAATTGCAATCGGTGTGCAACCGACGCCAACTCCAACTCCCACTCCGCCCATATACCCCGTGAAGATCAGCGAGGTGCTGTATGACTCGTACGGGCAGGATGAGGGGAGGACTTTTATTGAACTTGTGGGTCCTGCGGGAGCTGAGATAAACGGCTGGCGGCTTGTCGGCATAAGCGCCGAGGACGGCAGTGAAGAGGATCTGTTCACTTTCCCCGAAGGCGCGGCGTTTCCTAATGATGGGAATGGCTTGGGGCTGCTGGTCGTCGCGGACACCGTCGCCACGGACACAACCTACATCGAGAATGCGGATTACCTGGCGCCCGATATCAATCTCCCGAACGACAGGTACAACATACAGGTCCGGCACGTGCTTGGAACTGTGGTAGATGCGCTGGCGTACGATGCTGTCTCGCCCGGTTCAAATTTCAATTTCGCATATTTTGCGGGTGAAGGGGATGCGGCGGGCAGTTCAGGGGAGGGGCTGAGCCTCGCAAGATATCCACTGGCGAATACGGATACGGACGATAACGCTGCGGACTTTGGACCTATGGCATCGAGTCCCGGTGAAGCAGTGGGTGTGCAAATGACACCAACCCCGGGCGCTACGCCGACCATAACCCCCACACCGCCAATCCCGCAACCAGTAAAAATCAGCGAGCTGTTCTATGACCCGGCGGGATATGATGAGGGGAGATCGTTCATCGAGATTATCGGCCCCTCGGGGACGGATGTCGGAGAATGGTATCTTGTAGGAATTGACGGAGATACAGGAGCCGAGACACAGACGTACAAATTCCCTGAACATGCAATCATTCCAAACGATGGGAATGGGTTGGGGCTACTAGTGGTTGCCGATCTGAAGGATGGGCAGACGGAGGTGGAACATTTCGATTATGCCGCCGAGGGGATTGACCTTGGGAATGGGCCGGACAATCTGGAACTGCGGGATGCGTGGCGCCAGGTAGTGGATTCTGTGGGATACGACCTTGACTCTCCTGGGAACAACGGCAATTTCGCCTATTTCTATGGGGAAGGAACGGCTGCCGGTGGCTCGGGAGCCGGCTTAAGTCTCGGCCGGCGGCCGTTCGGCTACAGCGACACCGGTGATAACGCGACAGATTTTGAGCCGCAGTTGCCTGATCCAGGGCGGGCAGTGGGTGTGCAACCGACCCCGACGCCGACAGAGACTCCAACCATAGCGCCGACGGAGACTCCTACGATATCCCCTACTCCAACAATCTCCCCGACTCCCACGGTAACGGATACCCCCGAGCCGACTATCACCCCGGGGGGGCCTGCCACCGTCACGCCTACCGAGACGCCGCCGGCCGCGGAGCCGTTAAGTGTGGTGATAAACGAGATCGCTTGGATGGGGACTGACGCGAGTTCCGATGATGAGTGGATCGAATTATATAACAACACCGATTCATCCATATCCCTGGCAGGATGGACTCTTGTTGCCGCCGATGGCAATCCTCACATTAGTTTGTCGGGAACAATCGAGGCGCATGGATATTATCTGCTTGAATGTCAGGACGACACAACAATATACAACATCGCCGCCGATCAGATCTCTCAGGGCTCCTTGTCAAACGATGGCGAAGGTCTTGAGCTCAGGGATCACACGGAAAGCGTGATCGATTCGGTCAATGGCGATGGCGGAACATGGCCGTCAGGAGCATATGTGTACGAGCCGGCACAATATCGATACAGCATGGAGCGAATCAATCCTTCTTTGTCGGGCGATGATGCCAACTGGATCTGCAATGACGGGCGCACAAAAAACGGGCTGGACGCGAATGGCAACCCCATCAACGGCACCCCGCGAAACCTCAACAGCGTTTCAGCGGGTTCATCAATCTACAGTGTTGATCCCGGGGACATTGTTATCAATGAGGTTGCATGGATGGGGACTGCCGCGAGCCCTGAGGATGAATGGTTGGAACTGTTCAATAGCACAGGCTATGTGGTAAACCTCGGCGGCTGGAAGATACTCTCAGTAAGTAACGGAGATGAATTTGCCCTATGCTCCCTGCTCGGTTCAATCAATCCTGGCGGATATTATCTGATAGAACGCCATGACGCTGCGGTGACGGATATCCCGGCGGATCTCATATCCTCTTTTGGCGGATACGGCCTGAGCAACGGCGGTGAAGCGCTCTATTTGAGGGATCGTTGCAATACGCTGATCGACACGGCCAACGCGGTCCCCGGAAGCAATCCAAATCCATGGCCGGCAGGAGAAAATGTTACCCAACCCCCGCCGCCTTTGAGGGTCAGTATGGAGCGGTTGAATCCGATGGCTCCCGACAGCGACCACAACTGGTGGGATAATGACGTGACTCGAATCAATGGGGAAGATGCAAACGGAAATCCGCTCAAGGGGACGCCCCGGAAATTCAACAGCGTAATAACCGGCCCGAGTGTTGTGATCAACGAGGTTGCCTGGATGGGAACGCAGGCCAATTCGGCGCATGAGTGGATCGAGCTCTATAACAACACCAGTTCCGCCATTGACCTATCCAACTGGAGCATAGAAGGACTTGGGACGGAGGGGAGCCCTGTAGTTACCATTCCATCGGGTAAAAGCATTCCAGCGAGCGGGTTCTTCATTATCGCCGCCAGTTCGAATGTGTTCAGCGACATCACCCCTGATTATTACACCAATGAAATAAACCTCAACGATACCGGAGAGTTGTTGATCCTTCGGGATAACGCCAACCTGATAATAGATCGAACGAACAGGTCAAACCAGATATACAGCTCCGGATGGTATGCCGGAGTTTCGACCGGGTCAAAGGCTAGCATGGAGCGGATTTATGGAAAGGTTCCTGGTGTGAGCGATGACAACTGGGCGTCTAACGATGGCCAGTGGATTTGCGGCCTTGACACAAATGCTAATCCCGTGATCGGCTCGCCGGGCAAATTCAATAGCGCGGCTCCCCCGCAATTAGTTAACGTAAATCCATGGGCCGTTAAGGTAAATTGCAATTGCTCGGTAACGGTTAGCGGCAGTAACTTCAAACCGGGAGCATGGGTTAACTTGCAAAACTTTATTGATGTTTTATCAGTACCTTCATATGAAGTTGGACCAAATGGTGATTATCTGAAATTCATAACAAATCAAATAGATGACGAAGCCTCTACCTGGGATCAACTCTACGTGGTAAATCCTCCGGGAGTTTATCCCGATGACTATGGTAATTCTTTCCCTCTCGGTTTTAGAATTTATAATTTCACTTGCAATGTTTATCAAAATCAGGGGTGTGGTGATATTCCGATTCAGATTTGTCATGAAGATGGATATGCCGCAATCAAGGGCTTGAGATTGTATGTAGATGACCAATTAGATAGCCCCTATCCTATCGAACCTCCTATTCCAATACCCCTTCCCCCTATGAATAATGACGGTCATGATTGCTATTATGGTACAATTCCAATTAGTGAACCGGCTATTCCCTGTGTTTCGCTTGATAATAAATGGGGCATACTCGCGGAAGCGTCCGATGATATTAGTTTCAGTAATGTTACAACATGGAGCGCAATCTATTGCAAGAGCACCCCTACTCCTGCACCAACGCCATCACCGACAGCGACCGTGGCTCCAGATCCATTCCTTAATTTGGACATGGGGGTGATTAGCTATTGGAATGGAGTAAGGACGGTTTACAGAGTTAGTGGTAATTGCACTCTAAATCCCGGGTATGCCTATCTCGGGCAAACAGCCAACGTGTGGTATGGGGTGTGCGTAAGGACAACGAATAATAAATGGTATGCATGGGGCCCCTGTCAATGGCTCGATAACGCGGTTCTTGACCACTTCTATGCAGTTAAAGTGCCATGTGTCGATACTTGGAATATCGCGGAAGCATGGATATTTGTTAGGACCTTAATTGATTCAAATCTGATTCTAGAACTGAGTTCAAGTGTTCATTTAGATTCATGCACTCCCGGCAGTCCTCAGGGGGGTCCTTGTCCTCCCCCAAATTGGCTATGCGATCCGAGCGAAGGTTGCTTTTGATGATAAACTGTGATAAAATATAATAAAATGGGTTATATAATGCGCTCACGATATTCTCATCTCAAAATGCTATGTCTTGTCAATTTCGGTCTTATGCCCGCCATACTATTTTTTACTTCTTATGTACACGGAATGCAAAATCCCGCATCCATTGTAAGCGCTGATTTCAATAATGACTCGATAGCCGACATCGCCTTTCTAAATATTGACAAAACCGAGACTGAGATTAAGGACATCACAATCGTAACGCTTCTTGGCAAGGGCAATGGAACCTTTCTTCCGGAAATAATTGGTCGCCATAACAGTTTCCTAACATCAATTGAATTTTGTGGTGACCTTAATAACGACGGTATTCAAGATCTAATAGGAAATATGGGCAGCTCTTTCTTGGTCTATTTTGGCCATGGGGATGGAACTTTTCCAGACAGTCGATTCTATCAGATCCCACGCACTATTGTTGATATCGCCGATTTCAACCATGATGGATGGAAAGATATCGCCGCTCTCGGCGCGAGCAACTTATATATATCGCTAAATAAAGGAGATGGCACGTTCGGACCCGAAACCGATTACCTTGTGTGGAACTCGCCAAAGGCGGTGGCTGATGGGGATTTTGATGCCGACGGCAACATCGATCTGGCTGTCGTAAATGCAATGAGCAACGATGTATGCGTCTTCTTTGGAATAGGTGATGGATCGTTTACTGACCAGATCAGTCACCCTGCCAGGTATAGCGTTGGCAAGTATCCGACTTCCATTACAAGCGCGGACTTTGACGGTGACGGTAAGGATGATTTGGCTATCGCCAACACCGGAAGGTCCCCCGATTATAACAACATCGTGTCCATATTGCTTGAAGCCGGAGATAGAACGTTTCTGCCCCATGTTGAACACACGGTAGGGACAGGGCCATGTGCAATAACCGCTCTTGACTTTAATGGGGACAAGAAAATCGATATTGCCGTAGTTAATCGGGGGGGCAATGACGTTTCTATTCTTACGGGGATGGGAGACGGAAATTTTGATGTGGAGAAGCGCTGCGCGGTTGGAAAAGGCCCTAATTCAATGACCAGCGCTGATTTTAACGGAGACGGCGCGGATGATCTCGCCGTGACGAATTATGACGACAAGAGCATTTCGATTATTCTAGGTTCATCAAGCGGACAGCCTATCGTTGTCCCGACTTCCGCTCCTTCGCCTACACCGACGCTGTTTGAGAAACCGCAGGTGCTATTGGATACTGAATATCGTTCCTACCACTCGGGAGCTCCGTTGATGGTCAACTGGCGTCTGTTCCAGGGCTTAAAGTCTTACCTGGTTGATGCATATCTCGGCGTACAACTGCCCAACGGGAAGATTTACATTTACAACGGCAAAGAATTAAAGAAGAAGGCGTCTCCGATTGTCAAAAGCATCGTTATGAATGGCTCCTCATCCGGCTCACTGGGCCCATTTAGCATCCCGCAGGATTCGCCCAAAGGTTCGTATATCTTGTATGCCGTGCTTGCGGTGAAAGGCAAGACCCCCTGGTCGCAATCTAACTGGGTGAGTAATCTGGCCTCTTGCGGCTTCTCGATTCAGAAGTGAAGAATCCGGCGTCGGGAGTCGATATTTTATTCATTGCCAATGTGATGCACAACAGTGAGACAGATGGCGGGAGAATGAAAATAGCGAATCCATATAGGATGTTTACTATGAAAACTATTGTGACGATCGTGGCCGTGGTATTGACTTCGCTCAGAGTTGGGGCGCAGACGGAAACGCCCAGCCCAACGCAGACAGAGACGCCCGCAATTACTGTTACTTCCACTTACACGGCGACGCCCACCATACCCCCGACGGCTACGCCCACGCTGACTATGACACCCATCCCGGCCCCTACCATACGACTGAGTTTGAACAATGATACGTTAAAGCCCGGTGATGAAATGTGGCTTACGCTTGATTTCACGGTTCCGGAGGGATCTTATGACGGGACTATGGATGCGTATATAGCGGTGGAAACGCCCCACGGTTTATTGCATTTCTTTCAAGGCATATCCAGGAAGCTTTCCATATCTCTGTTTACCCCATTCGATAACCTGACGCAAAGGACGAAGAGCCCGCAGATTGCCTTGGCTCTCAACAATTCACCATCCTTTGGGGGGATATGTTTGAATTACACTCTGGCATACGGCACAAAATCGCAGCAGAATCTGGCGGACATTTACTGCGTTCTCGCTGCGCCCAATAACAAATCATACTGGTATACGTATCCCGATAAATTTTTCGATTTCTCCACGCCACACTCAGTTACAGCGACTACACGTATTCAAAACGATGCCTCCGGATGGACGGACTACTCTTCATTATGGGATCAGCCCAAGGGGATTTATACATGGTATGCGGTACTGGTCCGTCCAAGCAAAGACGCTAAGAATCCCAAGAATTGGCTTTGCAGGCTCAGTAAAGCGTCTTTTGAGATTGGGAATGTGGAATATATAGCGTATTTCGTGCCATATGCTAAACCTTGTGCAAAAGCATTAAAAATCTCTCAGGATTTTCAATATAAGGTCGGCCCCGTGGCAATAATGCCTAGTTATGACAAAGGCAGCTATATCTGGAAAATATTCCTTCTAAAGAGCGGCTCAGCGAAAGAAGAGGATATCCTCAGCCACGCATCGATTCCGTTTGATATAGTGCCAAATCAACAGATACCGGCAGCAAGCAGTCTTGACCGTGTTAAAAAGTGATAATTCCGGCGACACCTTACCCATTTTCCTGGCATTTCATAATTACGTATAGTGTCCCCGGGATTGTGAGTAATCAGGTATCGCGTTGCGAAAATTAGCGTTAACCCGACTTTCTCACTTTCGGGGCTAAAATGCGGAATCTCGGCGAATTCGACCATTTTAGCTCTCAGATCTCCCACACATTTGGCACTTGGTGCTGATAAACTCTTGGCGGAGGTTGGGCCGGTAGTTGCCAGCCGAGCTGATGCATGAGTAGAGCAAATTCAGGCCACCTATTTAGGTAAAGATCAAGCCTAAACACACTTCACCTGTTAGGCCTACCCCCCGTTGCTTCGTTACTTCCATTCTTCAACTTTTGCCAGTCAGGCTCACTACCCAGGAAGCACTGGATTTAACCTTACCAGTCTTCAATCACCTATCGGCAGCCTTAATCCTCAAAGCTGCATGATACTATCGGGGGAGCCCCTCGCTAATCAAACCTAGGGAAGGCGACATTACCGGTCCCTTCAGACCCTGACGAGCGCAGGGGCTCCCGTCGACTGGCTATAGGTTATCCGAGTACAATCGCTCGGACTCTCTTCATAATACGGCCGGGAAGCAGCTCGTTGCGACGTTCAGACTGAATGGGGCTATCGAGCGGCTCTTCACCGCCTACGCGGTGCTGATTATGCCGGGGGGGCAAATGCTGAACGCAATGACAATTGACACTCCACTCAAGCCTATTGCCATCAGGGTCCGAAGCCTGCCGGCGGGATTCAGCTATCAGATCCTGTCTAAAACCATTCCTCCGGGAGTGCCGAGGGGCGAATATGAGTTTGCGGTCGTATTCTTTGATGCCACAAAACCATACCGAAGCCGCGCCGACGCATTCGGCTAGGCTCAGTGTAAACTTCGCCGAAGGATCGAACCCGCGCTGAAGGTGGGCTTGATGAATCAAGCCCCTACAATACATAGTGGCATAAAGCATGGGGGTTAGACATAAGTTAACGCTTCATTTCCGTCCCGACCTTGTAATTTATTCCATCGGTTATAAACACATCCCAGCTTAAAAGGATGGATCTTCCTCAGGCATTGCCCCCCCCTCGTCAATAGTCCTCGCGAACCGCCCAAACCGAAAGACTCGGATAATATCAATAAAAATGCCCGCATCCAATCGGCATGGGTGATCTATGTATTATTTACTAGTGTTGTTGAAATACAAGGGTTCATGTATCGTATGCGCAAAGCTGAGGAATTAGAAATCAGCAGAAACTTCAGGGATCTCTGAACACCTGATGGCGTTTGTTTCTCAGGTGCCGCGGAAGAGGGGGCGCATGAAAAACGCAATTCCTCGCTGTCGCTTGACTGTCCTCGCACTCATTGCTTCGTGCATCGCTCTCCATTACCTCCGGTCCGCGAGCGGCGAATGGCCGATGTTCCGTACTAACGCGCAGCGCACGGGTAAGAGCTCTGCGCTGGGTCCTCTCATCCCTGTGCTGAAGTGGAGTTATGGGGCGGGCGATAAGATTTACTCTTCTCCTGTGTTGAGTTCCTCAGGCGCCGTCTATGTGGGCGCCGAGGACAACCGACTCTACAGCATTGATTCATACGGCGCCTTGCTCTGGAGCTACTCCGCTGCCGAGTATGTCTTTTCGTCGCCTGCGCTAAGCATAAGTACCGACGTGGTGTACATAGGTTCTAACGACAATCGGCTCTACAGCATTGACTCAGGCGGTGCCTTGCTGTGGAGCTATGAAACGGCTGGTGACATCTCTTCCTCGCCCGCGGTGAGCGGCACCGGCACGGTGTATATTGGCGCGGAGGACAACAGGCTTTATAGCCTTGGGTCGGCCGGTTCATTATTGTGGAGCTATGCCGCCGCTGCGCCTATATTTTCATCACCTGCGACAGGGATAAGCGCTGACACGGTATACGTGGGCGCCGATGACAACCGTCTGTACTGCGTGATCGATCCTGCCGGGGTGCTCTCATGGAGCTACACGACGGGCGACGGTATATTTTCCTCACCGGCGGTGGGCGGAACCGATACGGTGTATGTGGCCTCGATCGATCACGGGCTCTACAGCATTGACTCAGCCGGCGCCTTGATATGGAGCTATGCCGCCTCCGAACCTGTTTCCTCATCAGCGGCGATAGGCGCCGATGCGGTATATGTGGGCTCTGATGACAATTGTCTGTACGGCGTAATCGCGCTGAGCGGGGCACTCTCCTGGAGCTATATGACCGGCGGCGATATTTATTCTTCACCGGCGGTGAGTGACACCAACATGGTGTATGTTGGATCCGGGGATAACATAATATACAGTCTCAATTCGAATGGCACGCTGGTGTGGACCTATGCCACCGGCGGCGTGGTAAGATCGTCTGTGGCGATAGATGCGGGCATTATATATGTAGGCTCTGGTGATAACTTCTTGTATGTACTTGGCGGGCCGGCTTCGATCCCCACAGTAACGCCGACTTGGACATCAACGCCTGAGGAGACGCCGTCGATAACCCCATCGCCGACCGACACACCGACAGAGACCGCAACGCCGACGGAGACACCGACTCCGACAGAAACGCCGTCGCCAACCGAAACGCCGACGGTTACACCGACGGCTACGGCGCCAACTGAGACACCAACGATAACATCTACGCCGACGATCACGCCGACGCCGACAGAGACGCCTACGCCGATGCCATGGCCGATGTTCCGCGCCAACCTTGAGCACACGGGGAGGAGCGGCTACGCAGGGCCTTCGATACCCGCTCTCGCGTGGAGCTTTCGAACGGCTGATGACGTGGCCTCTTCCCCCGCCCTGGGTATGGACGGGACAATATATGTTGGGAGCGACGACAATCTGTTCTATGCGCTTTCTCCCGCCGGCTGGATTGAATGGAGCTATGAAACCGCGGGTGCCATCTCTTCATCGCCTGCGGTCGACGCCTGCGGGAAAGTCTATGCGGGTTCGGAGGATAGCCGGTTCTATGCGTTCAGTTCCGCTGGGGGCCTGGAGTGGAGCTATACGCATCCGGGCGGCGGAGCGGAGGATTTCTGGGCATCCTCTCCTATGATAGGCGCGACGGGCGAAGTATACGTGCAGGCGCGCACTAGTCTTATTGTGTTCAGCCAGGTCGGATCGGTGGCATGGAGTTTCAGCACCGGCGCGGCGAGCAATGCGCACCCCTCATCCCCCGCCGTCGGGACTGACGGGCGGATATTTTGGGGTAGCGGCACCGTTGATAGGGTATACGCCGTCAACAATGACAACGTCTCATTTGAGTGGAGTTACCTCACGGGTGGCACACTCCAGTCATCCCCCGCGATCGGCTCGGACGGCAGCATTTACATCGGGTGCTATGACAACAATCTCTATGCGTTGACTTCGGAAGGGGTCCTCTCATGGTCATACCTAGCCGAAAATGATATTTATTCATCGCCGGGGATCGGCGCCTCCGGAGAGATCTATGTGGGTTCCAGGGACAATAACCTTTATGCCCTGACTGCAGGAGGAGCGCTCTCCTGGAGCTACGAGGCGTGTATGGATATAAATTCCTCCCCCGCGATCGACGGCAACGGAGTGGTGTTGGCCGGGTCGCGGGACAAGATGCTGTATGCGTTCAGTTCCGGCGGAACGCTCTCCTGGAGCTACGAGGGCGGGAGCTGGTTCGACTCATCCCCGGCGATCGGCGCTGACGGATGGATCTACGTGGGTTCTTATGACAATAACATCTACGCCCTGACGACGCCCACGGGACCGACGCCGACACCGACGGCCACGCCGACGCCGCTGGAGGTGGTCATCGATGAAGTGCTCTACGACGCCATTGGCGCTGACGCCGGCAATGAATGGCTGGAATTCTACAACACTTCCGGTACGCCCAGGGTTTTGACGGGATTGTTTGTTCGCCTTGATGTAACAAGCATACCGTATCAATTCCCTGAATTTACCCTTCAACCGCACGCCTATGTGGTGCTCCATACCAACATGACGGGAACCGACACAGCCGCCGATTTGTATCCTCCGCAACCGCTGGCCAACATGGGTAACACCGGCGGGAGCGTGTCATTCTGCAGGACCGATCCGCCCACGGCGGAAAATTTCATCGACTTCGTCCAATATGGTGCGGGAAACCAGACCTGGGAGAATACGGCGGTGGAAGCGGGTATCTGGACCGAGGGTGATTTTGTGACGGGGGTGGTTGAAGGAAGCTCTATGGGACGCTTCCCCAATGGGCAGGATACGAACGAGCCTGAGGATTGGGTGGAGTTCTCCATACCGACAGGCGGGGCGGAAAATGAGTATCTCCCGACTCCCACGCCCACCGAGACACCGACGGTCACGCCCACGGCGACGCCGCCGGATACCGAGCCTCCCCAGATAGAATGGCAGATTGTTATCAACTCCGGTCCTGAGCTGGCCATCACCGGCACCGCCACAGATGCCCGTTCTTCCATTGCCTCCGTTTCCTATACCATAGCCGAGTTTCACGAAGGGACGGGTGAGGAGTGTTCATACTGGACCACCGTTTCGACGAACTCCGCGGATGCCGATGACGGGACCTTCGACTCTCCCACGGAGGCGTTCCACGCTACGGCAGTCATCGGTCAGTTCCAATGTCAAACCGGGCGTGCGTTCGACGCCATTTACCTCATTCGGGCGGAGGATTCCGCCGGCAATGTAGCCGAAGTGACCGTATCCGGCTACGATATCGGATGGTACTCCCTTTGCGCCAACGTCTGTAACGGCCTTGGCCAGCCGACGGAGGTTCCTCCGGTAGTGATCAGCGAGTTCATGGCGAATCCCGAGGGCCCGGAGCCCGAGAATGAATGGGTGGAACTCTACAATCTCTCCGATCAAGCCGTTGTTTTAACCGGGTGGAAGTTCGGAGATACGGATGACCCGGGTGCGGTGGGATCGAACAGCGGCATATTCACTTTCCCTGTGGCCACCCCAACCGTTTGCATTTTCCCCCGGGACTACCTGGTCCTCGGCGGTTCGGAGAGTGCGGCGGGCGGCAATGTGGATGTCGTATATAACACTCCCGAGACCACAATCGGCACGATCTCTCTATCGAATACCGGAGACTGTATCATTCTGAAAGATAGTGGAGGCCATATCGCTGACGAAGTGTGCTACGACTCGACATGGAAGCTCAAAGAAGGAGTGAGTTGTTCCAGAAAGGCAATTGCGCAGTATTCCAACTTCGTGGAAATATACAACAAGAGCGATGACACGGTCAATCTTGAAGGATTAACCATTACCAAGGGCATTAGTGGGAGCATCCTCGCGCCATACGCAACGGAATCAGCGCTTCTTCCGCCGCAGTCATACGCGGTTATATGCGGGAGCCTCTTCCCGCACGATCTCTTGCCGGGGCTGCCGGAGAGTGCGCTGGCGGTCACTGTGGACAATACCGAAATATCGGGCGGTATATGCTTCACCGATAGTCTGCGGTTCCTTGATCACGATGGCATGACGGAGGTAGATACCTACACGCCGGCCAACATAGCGCCAACCGCAACTCCCGTCATGGGCCAGTCGGTGGAAAAAGTGGATTATGAGGATGGAGACATTTACGGTAACTGGGAGCTTAATCTGAATCAAAGCTCGACCCCCGGGGGAGCAAACAGCGTCGGTAACTAAACAAAGGAAGGCTATTCTGTCATGAGAATATATAGAGCGAGGCCAATGGGCTTTGTATTCTTCATTATCGCATGCTGCATCATCTGGTCTGCGGCGATTGCTTCGGCCCAGACCCCCACTGAGACGCCGACGGAGATGCCGACGGAAACCCCTACACCGACCGAGACGCCGACTGTCTTTCCATTCACGCTGCATCATAACGACCCCCCGAGCGCGGGTGATATTTACTCATCGCTGATCGACCTCATCAATGCGACTTCTCAAACCGGAAACACGATCGATTTTTGCATGTACAACATTTCCTTGAGCGGCGTCGCGAATGCGCTCATTGCCGCGCATAATGGTGGCGCCACGGTGCGGGTGATATCCGATGCGGACAACGCTTATGCCGATGGAAATTACACGCAGTTCAAGCCGATCTATCAATCGCTGATAGATTCCGGCATTACAGTGCATACCAATGCCCTTTCGAAAACGGGCCTCATGCACAATAAATTCGCCGTATTCGATAATCAGAGGGTATGGACCGGCTCATGGAATGCGACGGCCGCTTCGACGTATTCTGATTCAAATGATGCAATTGTGATTGAGTCGCCGGCGCTCGCCGAGGCCTACTCCACGGAGTTCGACGAGATGTGGGGGGGTGAATACGGCAGCAGCAAGCATGATGACACGGACCACAGCTTCACCATCGGCGGAGTCGAGGTGGGGAACTATTTCGCCCCCTCCGATGGTGTTAAAGCGCAGATAGCTAACGAAATCGACGCCGCTACATCAAGCATTTATTTCCTGATGTACACATTCAGCGCCGGCGATATCGCGCAGGCCATGGTGGACAAAGCCACGGGCAGCCCGGCGGTCGAGGTGCGGGGTGTGTTTGATAAGGAGCAGGGGCAGGCGTCCTATAGCCGCCTCGCCGATTTTACGAGTGCAGGCGTTCCGGTCAAATTGGACACCTTTTCAGGGCTCCTCCACAATAAGTTGATCATTATCGATAGGGGCGGCCCGGACCCCCGCGTGATCACCGGTTCGTACAATCTCACCGCGAGTGCCGAGGAAGACAACGATGAGAACATCGTAATTATCCACAGCGGCGCGCTCGCGGATGAGTACTACACGATCTTTGAAGATGTGTACACCAATCACGCCGCCCCGCCCTCGCCTCCGGCTGCGGGGAGGCTGATCATCACTGAAGTTCTCGCGAAAGGGTTGTTCAGGTTTTTCAATATGTGGGACCCGTCGAACTGGGGCCGGAGCGGGGACGAGGAAGGCTCGTCGCCGGGGGCGCCCAATGTGGTTGATTCGATCCCACCCCAAATTATTCATACCCCCGTGACGGACGCTCTCGTCAACCGTCCCGTCTATGTGCATTGCGAGATCAAGGACAATATGTATCTCTACTCGGCTGTTGATCCGACGCTTTACTATCGCCCCGTCACAACCCCTCCCGCGAGTTTTACTCCGGTGCGCATGGGGGCGCTTTTCGATTCATATTATGCCGTGATACCGGCGTCGTTAATTTCTCAGGTGGGCGAAAACGGGATCGAATATTATATCACCGCCAAGGACGCATCGCATAACATGGGCTCTGCGCCGCCCGTCAGCCCTGCTTTGCACCCCTTCCAGATTGATGTAAACGAGGAAGGCCCCCAGGACAAGCTTGTCATCACGGAGATCATGTACGATCCGCCCAGTGCGCCCGAATCGAAATACGAATGGGTTGAGGCGTACAATACGGCTACGGAGACGGTATATCTCGATGGCTGGAAGTTCACCGATTTCGACGGCACGTACGAATTCCCCACAGGAGCGAGTATCGGCGCAGGCTCATATTTTATTCTCTGCAACGATCTTGCCTCCTTCAACGCGGCCCATCCGGGAGTGTCGCAGAACATTATCTATGAGTACGGCGCTGCATCAATCGGAGACATTGTATTGCCGAATTCGTGGGGGACCGTGACCGGAACGGTTGCGCTTATCAATCCATTGGGGCTGGTTGTGAGCGAGGTCGATTACTCATCAGGGTGGGGTGCGCAAAACGGATCGGGGCCGAACAAGAACACCCTGGAGAAACTCAGCACCACAGGGCCGGACGATGAGACAAATTGGATGTATTCAATGGTGGACGGCGGCACACCCGGCGGGCCTTCCAGCCCACATTATATATTCACGCGTTACGACACGGGCGGTGGACAGATAGTGACAAGACCGGGTATCTGGCTCGACAAAACCCTTCTTAATCCCGCGAAACAGGGAGGGGATAGCGTCACAATCTCCTACCGTCTCGACAGGGAGTGCCAGGTGACCGTGAAGATATATAATCCCAGCTGGAATGTTTCACCTGACCAGTGCTATGCTGGAAATCCCGTCAGGACATTGGTTAATAATGCAACCAGAGGGGAAAACATGGATCTCGGTCAGCCCGCTCATGAGGAGATCTGGGATGGTAAAGACGGCAACGGCACCCCGGTCGATGGCGTCTGCCGTGTTCTGGTGGAGGCGGTTGATCCATATCTGCCAGGCGTCACCTGCCGGACGTTGAGCGACGATACCGTCGCTGCAGCCAGTTGGGTTTCGACCGATCCCGAGGAGTTTAATGCATACAGTCACCAGATGGTCAATATCAGCTACAGCCTCACCAAGCCGGCGCATCTGACGCTCGGATGGAGATATCAGGTGCCCGGCAATCCCGCCTGGCAATATATTACTCTTGTCGAGGATGGTCTGTTCCCAAGGCCGGCGGGATCGCCTGAAGATATTGCCTCCAGGTCGGTCGCAAATAATTATCTATGGGATGGAACGGATAATAACGGAAATTATGTCCCCCCGGCCGCAAGCTTTAGCATCCAGCTTGAAGCGAGCGGAGATATATATGGGAATGTAATACTATCCAGAAACGATCAGTTGCAGGTGCGCTCGCTCAGCGTGTCGCCCAAGAGTTTCTTTGATCCCGCTAAAACACAGCCCGAATCGGCGACGATATCATATTATCTGAGCAATGATTGCGACGTAACTTTGAAAATAGTCAATCAGTCAGGGGATGTAACCAGGACGCTGTTGAATGGTCAACAACAGCAAAGCGGCGCGCACACGGTATACTGGGACGGCAAGGATGGGAGCAACAACCTGGTCCCTGACGGAAAATACATGGTGGTGGTGACCGCAGCGACTGTCATGGGAGAATCCTGCCGGGAGGTCGCCGAATGCGTGGTATGCAAAATGTCCGATTCGGCATGGACTCCACAGCCAAGTTTTTGAGTTGATTGTTACCAATAAGCCCATTATCGCGCTGACGATAAGGAATTCGGTCATTGCGAGCGAAGCGAAGTAATATGTTGCGCATAGAGTTGAGACTGCTTCGTCGCTGAGTTTATCCTGAGCCTCTCGAAGGGCTTCGTGCAGTGACATGTCTTTACAACTGTGGACTGGCTAATAAGCTCAACCAAAACAAAAGGTGAGTTTGCATGACAACATTTCTCGGTTCTAAATTGTGCAAAACCATGTGTATTCTTTTATCGATGAACATCATTCTTATCGGTATTCCTCGCCAATCGATCGCCTGCCGGGGCAACAAGGACTGCCTGGGCAAACGTATTGGAGGTAAAGGCAATGGGCTTAACCACCCCAAAAGCAGCGCTTCTGCTAATGGCAAAGGGTCTGAGAACAGAGAGAAGTGTCAGAGTTGTTTGGTTGGAGATTCTATAACTGGATCAAGCGGCAACTTGAATCTCCAGATCAAGCCTTTTGAACTTACAGGGATAGGGCTTCCTGTAAAGCCTGTTCTTGTCTACAATTCGCAAGGTTCTAAAAGCGCGAATCCATACGGTCGTGGGTGGATACTCAATTATGATAGAAGGATAAAAACTCTTGATGAGGGAAAAACGAAAATTGAGTGCGAAGATGGAACAGGGGATGTTTATACCTATAATATCGATAATGATGGAGTGAATTATTCAGCCAAGAAAAAACATGGTCAGGAGTACAGCAGGCTTTACCTGGTAGATCCACAAAGTGGCGATTACATAGAGGAGTATAAAAATGGGACAAAGGATCGTTTCTCCATGGATGAGACGTATGGATACATCACCAGCATCACCGACCGCCACGGAAATTCTCTCACCTTCGCTAGAGACGGTAATCACAAGATTCAAACAATAACTGACTCCTCAGCGAGAGTAATTACATTCAGCTATTCAAATGGCAAGCTCAGTAGAATAACCCTCTCCGTTCCGGGTGATGGCGCTCCTGCCCCGGTCTACAGATTTTCCTGTGGGGCAACGCTGGAGAGTTATCAGGCTTCGGAGGGGGCGCTTACTGAATTCTTTTATGATAATTCATATCGCATGACCCGTCGTGTACATAATGGGGAAGAGGTACAATATTTTTATGGCGATCTCCAGGAATCCAATACGGTTATGGAGAGCAAGAGACTTGTGGACGGCCATGAATATTCAAAGGTTTTCGAATATGACCGTACGGATAAAATAACCACGGTGACAGATGAGGCGGGATTTATTCACGTCACCCGTTACAATGATTTCGGCGATACTATACAGAATCAAGTCGGCACGGAGGCAAACGGCCAGTTTGAGGCTGAGGAAGGCCGCATTTCGGGTTGGGGAGCTGATGGTAGGCGTATTTATGACGTGAAGATTAACGGTAAGGCGAATTTTTATAACTATGATAACAAGGGCAATGTGACATATAAGCAGGAGGGCAAGCTGGATGAAGGGCAATATGCCCGGGGTATTTCGCACAGCTATGCGTATACAAACGATAATCTGATCACCGACACAGACTCGCTCGGACGCGTTACCAGTTATGAATATGACTCCAATAACAACAAGACAAAGAAGACTCAGTTGGTGACGGATCCCGATACCAGCCAACAGCAGCAGGTGATATGGCAGTGGACATTCTATGGAAGCGGCCTGCTCCAATCGGCAACCGATCCCAATGGAAATGTTACGACTTATGAGTACGACCAATACGGAAATCCGATAGATATCCAGCTTAAAAACGCATCAGGCATTATAGCGCGTGAAGAGGTTATGACATATAATGCCATCAATCAGCTTAAGCAGAAGAAACAGCGCATTGATAGCACGAGGTGGCTTATCGCCGATTATACCTATGACTCCGAAGGGCGTGTCCTCAGGACTACCTATGGAGATGCATCCTATGAGGAGAACACGTATGATTGCTGCAATCTTGTTTCTCGGAGGGATAGAAACGGCAATAGTACCGGTTTTGAATACCATGGCTCTGGAAAGATTTGGAAAGAAAAGAGAACGATCGATGGTGCGGATTACGTTACCGAGTACAATTATAACGGCAGAGATGAGCTTGTCAGTCTCAAAACCTATGCTTTGATAGGAGAACAGCCTCAGAATGTGGCTGAAACGACTTATCAATATGAGGCTGCAGGCCGAAAAAGCACGGTGATAGATGCATTGGGTAATCATACTGAATACGCGTATGATGACCAGGGAAGACCCATATCTGAGACAAAATATTTATCAGCCCGTCCGGTTGTGACATCTTACGGCTACGATGGCTATGGGCATATTACATCGGTGTCGAAGCAAATCGATGACAGCAACTCGGCCATAACCCAATATGAGTACGACACGGCTGGCAGAAGGGCGAAGATGATTGACCCGCTGCTCCAGGAAACGACTTATACTTATGACAAACTTGACAGGGTCGTACAAATCAATGAGCCGGCTTCTAAAGTGACCAGGTACCGCTATGACGGAAACGGCAATCGAGTGAAGGGAATCAACGCCCTTGGTAAAGAGACGGTTTATGCATATAATGCGCTCAACAAGGTCACAAGCATTACCCAGCCGGTGAATGAAGGAACTATCGCCACGGTCACGAC
>JAPLCW010000159.1 GCA_026392015.1 Candidatus Auribacterota bacterium
ACCAAAAGCAAAAAGTGAAAGGGTGGATACAAAAATGAAAAAGCTAATCACATCAGCTCTAAGTCTCTTATTCGTGGCATGCACGTCGTATACAGCCATTGCCGGGATCCTTGACTCTCCCGGAGCTCCCTCGGCGGGAAGCGGGATGTATACGCTCCAGAACCTGTATGACTATCTGACGAGCGGCGCGGCGCTCACGGTGCAGAGCAGTTTTCAGGAGCCCCTATCTGGGCCAACGGCCGGCACCATGAAGTCCACGAAGGAGATTGGTGACGACGTCAAGGCTCGGTTCGACCTGTGCGACGCGACTGCTGACAAAGTGGCGAGTGGCACGAGATTCTTCAGTACTGTGCCGGGAAGCTGGGGAGTGCAGACGGGAACGGCGCAATTAGTGCCGACGCCGACACCAACCTCAACAGCAACACCAACAATAACACCTTATGGCATCTATGCGTCCTGTAAAGCCATTAAAACGGCGACTCCGGCTGCGGGCGACGGCAGCTACACAATTGACCCCGATGGTCCGAACGGGGGGAGTCCCTTTTCGGCATACTGTGATATGACCGCCGATGGGGGAGGGTGGACGTTGCTGTTGAAAACCTCGGTTGCGAACACCACCGATTTTAAGTATACGGCTACATACTGGACTACTACGACCAAACTAAACGAGAACGATGTGACTGTGGACGAAGGCTCTTCAAAATATGAAAGTTATAATGTCTCGCCGTTTACCGAGCTGCGTGGATGTTTCAGTCAGGCAACATCAAATTGTATCACGCACACTTTTTCGTCCTCCCAGTCTTCTGCTCTATCGGTGCTAGGCGGAACGCACACAACGAGTGGTCAGCATGACGCGTCGGCCTACTATGCTTTGGGTTACACAAGGATGACGGACTGTACGACGGATAATGTATACGGTTTCGCTCTGCATGATGTGAGAGACCCCGGTGTCAATACCCGGTGGGGGTGTTTATGTCACCAGTCAGGGTTGAAGCTGGATCTGACGGGATTCGGTGTACAGAGGGGAGCGAGTGATCCCAATAGTATGGGGACGGGATCCCATTCAGACCAGCAAGGCGATTTCCCCTGCAAAGGCTATCTCTGGGCCCGATGACGATATCGGGCAGGAATTGATTGTTGAAGTCACCGCCGGCAAGGGAGTCTCCTGCTCAACGGGACTCGCCGCCTGTTAATAGTGGTGTCCGGGCCCTGGTTCCCCTCGGTGGAGTGGGTCTTCGCCGTAAGCAGGTATAGGTCTTTATTCGGGACTGGGAGTCAATAAAGATGTCCATTGTAAAATAGGTAAGACTGCGGCTATCAAGCTTGCCCTAGCCTGTCCCATTGTACGCTTGGTTGCTCCAAGATTGTAAACAGAGTTTACACTTTTAGAGCTCGGAGGTGTAAACAAAGTATACAAATTGGCATTTTCTAGACTCCACTATAAATGTACATCTTTGGTTATATATTTACAATTACTTCACCACGTGGTTGTTACAACTATTTATTGTTAGTAAAAGGAAAGTAGTTGAATTGGCACGGAACTTGCTAGCATTAATAAAGGGCTGCAGTAAAGAGAGGAAGATGTGTCCTTTATAACTTTATCCGTTTATTCTTGGAAGGCCGGTTTATATAAAAAGGAAACAATCAAACTAAAGGAGGAGGAAAAGATGAGAACGACATTAGCGTTGGCTTTAAGCACGATGTTTACGGTGGTTTTGTGCGGCACTGTGGTTGCGGGGAGTATTGATTCTTCCGGCGCCCCGTCTGTGGGGAGCGGGATGTATTCACTCTCGCAGATATATGACTATCTGAACTCGGGCGTAAAGACAACACCCGTCCCTGGTTTCCAGGGACCCGGCGCAGCACCCGGCCAGACGATGAAGAGCACAAGGGAGATCTACGAGAGCATCGAGGCCAAATTTAGCCAGTGCACTGCTACCGATGAAAATGTTGAGCTGGGCAAAACGTTCTTCAGCACAGCATCAGGAAGATGGGGGGTTCAGACAGGAAAAGTATGTATCGCCGGTACACCAACCCCAACAACGACCCCAACAGCAACACCGACAATAACACCAACCCCAACCATAACCCCAACCATAACCTTAACACCAATACCATGGAACCAGAGCGTGTGCGAGGATACTTATCATGGCCACTGGTTCCCAACTCTGCTCCCTCCCCCGAATGACTACGGGTGCTGGACATTCGGGCGGCCATGTAGTGAAATGGGAGAGAGAAGTTTGTCATGTACTGACAAATGTGCCACCTTGGGTCTTCGTTGCATGGCCGGAAAATGGAACACTTTAACTAATGAAATCGTTAATCACTTAGAGACTACCGAGTGTACAGGTTATATTTGCAGCGGTCTCCATGATTGCTGTCGTAACGGGTACGATACTACTCTCACGTCATGGTGTCATGGCCCCTCGGGGCACGGCAATAATTACGTTTGCAGCGCCCAATCAAGCACAAGTGAACAGGATTGTGATTGTGCAAGCAACTACAGGCTGTGTGCGTGCGCGCTTTAACCATCCACTGGAGAAGGATTGCACTGACCCGCATCGTTTTAGCCGATGCCGGCAAGGTAGTCTCCTGCCCAACGGGACTCGCCGCCTGTTACAGTGGTATCAAGGCCATGCTGTGACGAGTGACAGGTGCACACAATGATTTCCGGCGCACCGCAGAGTGGCGTTCCGGTAGATTGCCAGGACACGCAGGACCAAGGCGGCTACTTGATCTCTAAAATTTCCTCATCAAGATAACCGCCTATCGCGGTGTTCATGCCGGGCGCCGTCCCCGCCGGGAAAAGACCGACGACCGCCTTGTATTTTCCCGGGGTGACATTCGGAGGGATGGTTGTGGCAAGCATGTTACCTGAATATCCATTGGCCAACCGCGGAACGCTCGTTGCGATGGCTTTTGCACCCGGCAGAATGGTTTTTTGAAGGCTGAACGAAAACAGGGTGTTGTTGGGAAGGATAATGCCGCCCCACGCATCAAAGGGGCTATTTAGAGCCGCCGCATTTACATCTACAGTGAGAATGCCGCCGCGTGAAAGAATACGATTATTGACGCTTACCTCAACGGATCTCGCAGGGCTACGGTAGAGAGCGACACCGATCGGGTCAACGAAAGGACTCCCCACACGTACCGTGCTGACCGCGCCGGCCGGGCTGATGGAATAGAGAGCGCCCTCTCTTCCCGGATTATTTTCGTCAGTCACAAGTATGTTGCCGTTGGAGTCCAAGGCTACCCCCATCGGGTCCACGAGAGGTGCTCCGGATGCAATTGTCGAAATAATCCCGCTATCTGTCACACGATATACCGCGCCATCTATGGCGCCGTCGCCAAGACTTTTCCAATCCGCGACGATGAAATCCCCTGACTGATCCTGGCAGATGCCTTGCGCGGAAGATAGTTCACTATTACCGAACGATCCGTATACGGTTGAGATTGCCCCGGAGGGGGTAATACGATAAATGGACTCAAGTTCTGTCATAACGTAATTTCCATCCGCATCTATACATAGTCTCGCGGGGGTGCACAACGGAGCCAGGTGGGCATTCGGTTGTGTGGCAATAGTCTGCACCTCTCCGGTTTTGGTTATCTTTAGCAACGCGCCGTTGTCAGAATTTTCATTAGATGCCTCCACAGGCACCACGAAGTTCTCATCGGAGTCGATTACAATCCCCGTAGCCCTAAACAAGGCTGAGGAACTCACGACTGTCTCCGCGTTGCCTGTCGGGGTAATGCGGCGGATTCTCCCGCTTCCCGTCCCTGTATCCAGATCCCATACTCCTTCAAGCAGTATGACGTTTCCTTCTTTGTCCATTCCTCCGTCTCTGATATAGATGGATGAGGTGAGAGTGTCTTCATGAAGAATATTCGGGCTCATCCCCTCTGAAAAATAGTATACGGAGGTGGAAGAGTAAATGCCCGAATCGAGAACAATATAATCACCATTCTGCGGCATTGCCATGAGCGAGGGTGCGGTGAGAACCATTCCCATGAATACCATCCAACAATGATGTTTCTTCATGCGACACCTCCTTTTGGGTGTAGGCTGCAAAGATACAAGGTCTTCTGTGTATGACAAGGGCCTGGACGACAGAACATTTTTACTTACGATATTAAATAATAGCATAATAATGCGGGCCTGGCGACCCTTTCCATCCTGTGGCAGTGGGTCAATCCGAATAAGGGTATGGTTTTTTGGCTCTCTTCCATTCTGTGTGTGTGCGGTAGATTTTCCTCCCCCCTTGAGGGGAGCTTATCCTGAGCGAAGCCGAAGGAAGAATTAAGGTGGGGGTATTTTAAAGACAGACATGATCTATATCGGATTGGAAGAAGCTGCAAGGAGTACCTGCTATCAGGACTTTCCACATTTTTTCAAAAGATTAATAGCTCACCGCAGAGGCGCAGAGCACGCAAAGAGCGATCGCAAAGAATATTTCATACTAGCCTGGCTCTCTGCATGATCTATCATCTCTGCGTCCTCCGCGTCTCCGCGGTGAAATATATGATCTCTTCTTTTTCCAATCACGGGACCACAGGGCGGACGTTGGCAGCAGCAAAATCTATCTGTGTACATCGGTGTTAAATCTGTGTTTATCTGTGATGCACATTGAAGCTTTAACAAGTACCACAGATTCACACAGATAACTACGGATGAACACAGATAAAGAATTATACTGCGAAACAACGAGTTGCAGATTTAAAGGCAAAAATATTTGCCCAAAGAACAAATATTTTGACGTTAGTAGCACAGAGATCACGGGGAATAAATTAGCGTAGCCTCAGTATATTATTCTAGGGCTACTTGCCGGCGAGCTTGAACACCGACATGAGCGCGCCGCCGCTCGCGACATTCACGATCCTCTTGGTGCAGGCGCGACCCACCATGCCGAAGCCGTCGGGTGTGGAGATAAACCCGTAGGTGGTGTACATGGGGACAGCGCGGTATCCGCGCCCCGCCCATCGCGGAAGCAACTTCATTTTGTTATCGATCCACTTCTGCACGACCCACTCCCGGGATTCCCGAATTGTTTTCTGGAGCAGTTTCTCCCACCTGCCCTGTGTCAGCTCGGGCCCGATGTGCACACCTTCGCCTCCGCAGTGCCTGTTCGGTTTTATCACGAGGCGCTCGCGGTTCTTTTCGATGAACCGCAGAAGGTCCACTCTTCGCCCCTGCGGATCCATGGTGCGCCTCTCATAGATGAGCCGCGTCCATGGAATGTGGAGGGCGAGCATTTTTTCCTGGCGAGGGGTGAAGAGGCGTGAAAACTGCTCCGAACTAAAAATTTCCAAAAGGCTCTTGTGATCGAATTCCCCGCTGATGCTCGATACCATCTGATTGCGCCGGAAAGCCTCCCTCATCGCGGATAACCGCATTCCCTTATCCTCGATTTCGAGCAGGTCCCGGAGCTCGCAGTTGCGGTAGACGATGTCGATGACTCTTCCCCGGTAACACAGCTCCCCCCTCCGGAGCGAGAGTTCCCTGGGATCGGCGAGATAGGCTCGGACTCCACGCCCTCTACAGAACCTGACAAGTGACGGCATCTCCGTAATCCCCATGTCCCAACTCTTGTCCTCCACAAAGGCCAGCGTAAAGCCTCTACGTCCGAGCGCCCGCGCGTGCGACGCGAGTTTCTTGAGTATGAGGAGTCGCGTGTCGTCATTGGCGCGAAGTGAGGGGACACCACCAGCCCTGTAGAGCATGCGCAGGGTGGCATCGCATATAATCGATTCGGCGACCGGGGCATACACCATCCCCCCCACGGCAACGGAGTTGCTCTCAAAGAAGCGTGCGTAGTGTGCGGCATCAGGCGAGGCGAGGGGAACGTCTGCATCAAGGCGATAGATGATTGGCTGCAGGGTGAGGTGCTTCGGGTGCCAGGACTCCCGGAGCCACTCCTCCTCGCGCGGCAGGAGAGGGAGCACCCCCCTCAGCTCGGCGAAATCCAGATAGAGCGGGACGATGCGCTTCACGATGCCGATGATCTCGCGGCAGAGATGGGAGAGGTAGCGGACCTGCGGGAGCGGGAGCGCCGCCGGCAAAGGGATGAGGCCCATCACCTCCTCCACACCGGCCTTTCTCTGATAGGTGAGCCCCTGGCGGATCGAGAGACGGTGAATCATCCCTCTCAGGCGGCGGTGCGTATCGCGAGGGAGGGAGCGGAGATCCCGGAGCATCCGTTCTTCAATCGGCAACTCATCGTAGAGGGGCATAGAGCCTCATCGGATGACGAACTTTCGGGTGTGGACGTAGGTATAGGCGAAGAACGTGAGGAGTGATGCACAATTGACCAGCGTCTCGGTCGAGCGATCGCGGGGCACCGAGAGGCGAAGGCGTTGTGCCCTCCCTGCAAAGCGTTGGAACAGGTCGGCGACTTTGGAACGGTCGATACCCGCCCAGAATGAAATGGTGGCGATCAGTAGTTCCCTGTGTTTCGCCAGAAACCGGCTCGCGCTCATCCCCCCACGCGGCGGCGCGCCGGGATGAAATATTTTTCTCAGGACTTGATCTGTATAGGCGGCTGACTTCTTTCTATATTCCTCGGGGTGAAGGCCGTAATACTCGAGGAGGGTGAAGCGCATCTCTTCAATGGGCACATCCTTTAAGCCCCCTCTCACCCGGGGAGGAGCGTCGCCGATCTCGTGAATGATATCCTGAACGAACCTAAGTTTTTCCATTACCGGTGTTCCGGCGTAGGTTGCACGCCAGGGATTCCGGGGAGCGAGCCACACGGCGAAAGCCTCCGCGAAATCCTCATCCGGATGTTTCTGGGCGTAGTGGTGTTTGGCGTGGATCACGTGCTGCGTGCTGAACGGGTTTGGGATGTAGTGGTCGCTGTACGCCTTATGGAAAGGTCCGAAGATCTTCTGCCAGTCGCTTCTCCGGTAGAGTTGATAGGCATAACAGATCGCGTGGCCGGCTTCATGGCGGAGAAGTTGCATGGTGGTCTTTGCATCTTCCACATCATAGCCCATCTCTCCGTGGAGGCGGCGCAGGTCGGGCCGCGCCAGGTAGAAGGGGATTCCTATGAGGGGAACAAGATCGGGGCACCCCCACCCGTTGGAGAGGTAGCATCGCGGGTGGAATCGAATCCCACTCGCGGAGAATTCGCGATAGAGAGCGGCAATGCGCCGGGAGAGGGGCGGGGTGGAAAGGTCCAGGCCCAGGTGGTTAATGTCTTTCCGGAGCAACCTGTTGCGGCGAATTTCCCATCTCATCTGGCAGGTGAATCTCCATTCGCACTATGGTATCATACAAGGAACGTTGCTGTTTACTGGTTTCTGGTTGATAATATGTCGCCGCGCCGTTGTTCTGAATGGTGGAGGAGGAGTGGTGAAAAAGGTTGTATTCCTTTGCAAGGAAAACGCCTGCCGAAGCCAAATTGCGGAGGCATTTGCGAAGCGTTTCGGGAAGGGCGTACTGGAGGCTTTCAGCGCAGGTACTCAGGCAACCGATGGGATTGATCCGATGGCGAGCGCTATTCTGAAGGAGAGGGGATTTGAGACGGAAGGATTGAACACGAAGGGATTGGATTCGCTCGCGGGGGATTCCTTTGACATCTGTGTTCACTTCGGATGCGCGGAGAAGGATATTCCTCCGAAGTTGACCGGTATTCAGAAGTTTGACTGGGGAGATATCGCCGACCCGCAGGGCAAAGCCTACGCGGACTATCGCAAAACAAGGGAGCTGATCGGCAATCGCGTGATGGGTTTGATCCGCACATTGAGGGGGAATGGATGAAGGCGATCGTCTGCGCCGCGGGCATCATTCGCAGAGGGAACAAGGTACTTGTCGCGCAGAGGAAGCCGGATTCCACCCTCGAGCCTTTGAAATGGGAATTTCCCGGAGGAAAGATCGAATTTGGCGAAGACCCTCGCGTGTGCCTCACCCGGGAGATCAAAGAGGAGATGGGTTTTGATATCGAAGTTGCGAATATTTTTGAAGTGGCCTCCCACAACTACCACAAGGGTGGCGAGGTATACCACGTGCTGCTGCTCTGCTACCTCTGTGACCATCTGCGCGGTGAGCCAAGCCCCCTCGACTGCAATGATGTCCGATGGGTGGGGCGGGATGAGATCATGAGTTTTGATTTTGCTGCAGCGGACGTTGCTGTCGCCGAGAAAGTCCGCAGCTCAGTGCTGTGTGAAGAAAAGTAGCTAGTAGTTAGTAGCTAGGGAACAACGTTACAAGAAGTCGTCGTTTCCCCTGACTACTAACTACTAAACATGGTGCTCACCTATGCGCGTTGTCCTCACAATCGGCGGTTCGGACTCCTCCTGCGGGGCGGGAATCCAGGCCGACCTGAAAACACTCCAGGCCTGTGGTGTCTACGGTGTATGCGCAGTTACGGCGGTCACCGCGCAGGACAGCGCTCGTGTGGCGCGGGTCTTCCCCATTCCTCCCACGGCGGTATCGTCTCAGATCGACACCGTTGTTCGTGAGCTGCGTGTGGGGGCGGTCAAGACGGGAATGCTCTGGAGCAGGGGAAACGTCTTGGCGGTGCGGCGGAGCATCCTGGAGCACGGGCTCCGGAATATCGTGGTCGATCCCGTGCTCGCCTCGCATCGCGGCGTCAGGCTCCTTTCGAGAGAGGCGTATGGGGCACTCCTGCGGTACCTCCTCCCGCTCGCGGATCTGGTGACGCCCAATATCCCCGAAGCGGAGGAGATTGCGGGGATCACAATCTCACGCGAGAAAGACATCGACGAGGCGGCGCGGCGTATCCTCGATAGGGGGCCGCGGGCAGTCCTCATCAAGGGTGGACATGGCCGCGGAGCGGTGGCGGACTGGTACTACGACGGGAGGCAACGTGTGCCATTCCGATCGACGCGGCGGCGCAACGTGAAGCTCCATGGCTCGGGGTGCATCCTCGCAGCGGCCATTGCCGCAGGACTGGCGAAAGGGATGCCGCGTGTGGCGGCGATACGCAACGGCAGGGCATATGTGGAAAGACAGATGCGGAAGGCGTGGGTCACCGGGAGAGGGGGGGCTCTCGCGCTCCATGCCTGATCACTACGCGTCAATGATCTCCCCTTCTTTTTCGGGATGTGTGCGCCGGAATACATCGTCCGGCACGATAGAATGCCTTGATGAAGCACTAGTACACTGTTAAAGTAGTTTTTACTGATATAAATGCCGTAAGCATTATGTCATTGCGAGGATCCCGCCGAGGCGGGAGACGAAGCAATCTGTTTTTATCTTTTAACAACGAGATTGCCGCGCCCTTTGGGCTCGCAATGACAGGTTACCTCGTGAGAATTAACTTAACAGTGTAGTGTTTCATAATTACAGTGCATAATTCACGTCATTGCGAGGAGCGTAGAGACGAAGCAATCCGCGAAGCGTCGCGAGCCCCGAAATATTCGGGGCGTGGCGATCTATCTTAGATCCCTCGCTTCGCTCGGGACGACCCTTCGGGTCGGATTGCTTCTCTTTCGCTCGCAATGACAAATTAATGCTCACTATTTTTGAGACACTACACTATGGATCTTCAGAACCGAGAAACTTAACAAATGAGACAAGTTATTTGGTTCTCTTCCATTTTGTGTGGGTAAATAGATATCATTCCCTCCACCTGTGAAGGGGGAGGGTCGGGGTGGGGGTGTTGACTACAGCCAAAAGTGTAAAGTGTAATGTTTAATATAGATGAATTTTTAACCTTACACCTTAAACTTTCAACCGTAGTTATCCCCTTCCTTACCTCCCCCCTTCGGAGGGGGGAGGCATAACTTGGGTCACCCACACAAAACGAAAGAGAGTCAGTTATTTAAGTTTTCAACAAAGAGTTAAAGAGTAAAAGAGGGAGAATGTATGTTTTTATCTTTTGGCCGGCAGTTTAGTTCGACCCTCCGTAGCTCTTTTACTCTTTGTTGCATGGTATTTTCGCAATCAAGAACTCCACAAATGATTCTCGTTTGCAGGAAGGGCAAGGTTGACTTCTTGTCGGTATGAGGCGAAGCTTCGAGGGAAGCTTTGCATAAACCACCCGCCCTTCCCTCTCGCGCCTCGCAGGAAAAGGGGATGGGATAGCCTTTCTCCGGGCGGGCAGGATGAGGGGTTGCGATACGATTCGATTACGCGCCGTGAGGCGGAAAGGTGAATATGCGCGGCTCGCTCAAAGGGATCATTATATCTGGTCTGAAGGTGCTGCTCGCACTTGCGATCATCTTTTTCATCCTCTGGAAAAAGGTGGACCTGCGCGAGGTTCTTTCCCACCTGCAGCGCATGGACAGGGGAACCCTCCTTTTGTGCTGGCTCTCGTACGGAGGGATGTTTTTCCTGAGCGCGCGGCGCTGGATGGTTCTGGTAAGGGTCCAGGGGATTACGGTACGCTACACAAGATTGATCAGGTATTATTTTATCGGCCTTTTCTTCAACAATGTCATGCTCGGCTCCATGGGGGGCGACCTGGTCAAGGCATACTGCCTGGCGCGGTTCTCCCCCTCAAAGAAAGAACACGCGATCGTCTCTGTCTTATCGGACAGGATGATCGGATTCATCACTTTTTTCGGCATAGGCATCGTGGGTATCCTTGCCAATATCCATAACGCCCGTCTCCGCCCGATATCCGCGGCGTTCCTTGCACTCTTCCTCGTGATGGCGACAGGGCTTTTGATTCTCTATTGCAGGGACCTGCTCAAGAAAATCCCTTTTGTGAATGCCCTCCTGCGCCGGCTCCCGTTTGAGCAGAAGGTGCGCCGTCTGTACGAATCGCTGTACTCATACCGGCACCACGGCGCTGCCGTCGGTGAGGCATTGGCCATCTCATGTGCGCTCCAGCTCTTCACTATCGCGGTGATGTTTGTCGTCGCGAGGGCGATGGGGATGACGGAAGTGAGCTACAGCCAGCTCCTCCTCCTTATCCCTCTTATAGGCACGGTATTCGCTCTTCCGATCACTCCCGCAGGCTGGGGGACAGGCGAGCTTGCCTTCTGCGGCCTGTTCGGCGCTCTCGGGGTCTCGGCGGCGCGCGCGCTCAGTCTCGACCTTGTTCTCCGGGCGATGGTGTTATCGTGGAGCCTGATCGGAGGGGTTCTCTACGCGCTGCCTCAGCGGAGCCGGGAGGACCATGCGGGAAGGGAAAAGCAGTACTGAATCGCTGTGACCGTCGTGGTATAATGAGCGTTCTGACATCGGCGCCGCGTCGTGTGCTTTATGAATGATGTGGCAGGGGAAAGGAGAAATCGAATGATCGAGGGTGTGAAGATAAAGCAGTTGAAAGCGAATGCGGACGAGCGTGGGTACCTTCAGGAAGTCCTTCGCTCGGATGAGGAGTTTTTTGAGGGGTTCGGCCAGGTGTACGTGTCGCTCAACTATCCCGGCGTGGTGCGGGCATGGCATTATCACAAAAAACAGGTCGATTTCATCACAATCATCAAGGGGATGGCGAAGGTTGTGGCATACGACGCCCGTGAGGGATCCCCCACATTCGGAGAGGTGAATGAGTTCTTCGTCGGCGATCAGAACAGGATCCTCGTACGCATTCCCGAGCTTGTGATGCATGGGTACAAGACGGTGGGCACGGAGCCGTGCGTAATTATGAACATGCCCACGAAAGGGTATGACAGGGACCATCCCGATGAGTACAGGATCCCGCCGCATGACAATACTATTCCGTACGACTGGGCCATTAAGGAAAAGTAGATTAGTAGCCAGTAGCTAGTAGTTAGGGATTAGGGGAAAAAGCGTATCGCGTAAATGTTCAATAACTAAATAAGGAATATGCCATGAAAGGAATAATTCTTGCAGGTGGATTGGGAACAAGACTTTCGCCACTCACAAAAATTACCAATAAGCATCTTCTCCCTATCTACGATAAACCGATGATCTTCTATCCGTTACAGACTCTTGTCAACGCAGGCATCAAGGATATCCTGCTGGTGACCGGGGGCAACAATGCGGGGGATTTCCTCAGGCTCCTGGGGAACGGCCATGAGTTCGGACTCAAGGGGTTGCAGTATGCCTATCAGGAGAGAGAAGGGGGAATCGCCGACGCCCTGGCCCTGGCGGAGCATTTTTGCGAGGGGGAGAAGATCGTGGTGATGCTCGGCGACAATATCATCGAGGGAAATATCGTGAAGGCCGTGAATCAGTTCCAGCGTCAGCGCGAGGGCGCGAAAATTCTTTTGAAGGAGGTGGACAGCCCCCAGGACTACGGCGTCGCGCAGATCAAAGGCGATAAGGTGGTGCACATCGTGGAGAAACCCAAGAAGCCGGTGAGCAATTTCGCCGTGATCGGAATCTACATGTACGATGCCACAGTGTTCAACATAGTCAAAACCCTCAAGCCCTCGGGCCGCGGGGAGCTGGAGATCACGGATGTGAACAACGTATATATCGAGAAGGGGAAGATGACCTACGATGTGCTCGAGGGATGGTGGGCGGACGCGGGAGCATCGATTGAACGCCTGCTCAAGGTCAACATGATGGTGTACGAGAGCGGGGCAAATAAGATAAACATGAAGAAGCAGTAGTTAGTAGCTAGTAGTTAGTAGTTAGGGAATAAAGAACAGCGTGAAAAAGGAGAAAAGGGAGAAGCAGTAGTCGGCGGCTGGGCGATGGGGAGCAGGAAGCGGCGCATTCGGTGAAATGGGGCCGCCAGATGCCGATTTCATAGTAAGTGATTGATTGAATAAGGAGTTACTTAATCACCTAATTACTCAGTCACTTGTCTAATAAAGGTGGTGACGAGATGAAACTATTGGTGACGGGGGGAGCGGGATTTATCGGCTCCAATTTCATACGGTATTTTCTGGAAAAGCATAAGAGCTGCGCGGTGATCAATCTGGATAAGCTCACCTACGCGGGAAACCTGGACAATCTGAAAGAGGTACAATCCGATCCGCGGTATCGTTTCATCAAGGGCGATATCATCGATGCCCCCCTCGTGGAGAGTATTGTACGCGAGGGAATCGATCTGATCGTCAACTTCGCCGCCGAGACGCATGTGGATCGGGCGATCGGGCACGCCGGCGATTTCATACGCACCGATGTCTATGGGGCGTTCGTCCTGCTCGAGAGCGCGCGCTCCCACGGGGTGAAAAGATTTGTGCAGATATCCACCGACGAGGTGTACGGGAGCATCGAAAAAGGGTCGTTCAAGGAGACGGATACCCTCATGCCCAGGAACCCGTACGCGGCGAGCAAGGCCGGCGCCGATCGTCTCGCGTACTCATACTGGGCGACCTACCAGCTCCCCGTGATTGTCACCAGGGCATCCAACAACTTCGGCCCGTATCAGTACCCCGAGAAGGTGATACCGCTGTTTGTCACGAATGCCCTGAGGGACATTCCGCTGCCGCTCTATGGCGACGGCATGAATGTGCGCGACTGGCTGTTTGTGATGGACCACTGCTCTGCGATTGACCTCCTCATCGAGAAGGGGCGGGACGGAGAGATCTATAATATCGGCGGCGGCAACGAGATTCCCAATGTTGAGCTCACGCAGTTCATCCTGGATTACCTGAAGAAGCCGCGCACGCTCATCAAAAAGGTCAAGGACCGGCAGGGGCACGACCGCCGCTACTCGCTCGACTGCGAGAAACTGAAGAAGCTGGGCTGGCGCCCCCGGGCTGATTTCACGCAGGCGCTCCAGGAGACGGTCGACTGGTATGTGCGGAACGAATGGTGGTGGGACAAGCTGAAGAGCGGCGAGTATTGGGAGTATTATCGGAAGCAGTACGTGGACAGAGAAAAGGATTGAGACGGCGAGGGAAACAATCGAGCCGGTGAGCCGGTGAAGCGGCGAGCGGGCGATTATAAAACTATGAAGTCGCCGGCTCGCCGGCTCGCCGATTCGCCGATTCTGATTAAGAGAGTGCCTACGGAATAATATAATGGCCGCAGATAAGAAACTCCTCGTAATCGGTTCCGCGGGAATGCTCGGGCGCGATCTCATGGACGTCCTGCCGGGCCGATGGCAGGTCATGGGCGCGGACATCCATGAGGTGGATATCACCGATCCCGGGAGGACGGAGCTTTTTATCGCCGACCGGAAACCGTCGGCGGTGATCAATGCCGCGGCGCGCACTGATGTGGATGGTTGTGAGAGCGATCTTGAGGGCGCCTTTGCGGTGAACGCGCACGGCGCGGGGAACATCGCGCGCGCATGCGGATCGATCGGGGCCCGGATGGTCCACGTGAGCACCGATTATGTTTTTGATGGCCTTGCACGGAAGCCGTACCGTGAGGGAGATCCCCCCAATCCTCAGGGCGTCTACGGAAAATCGAAACGGCTGGGAGAGGAAGAGGTCGCAAAGACCCTCCAGGAGCATATCATCGTAAGGACGTCCTGGCTTTTCGGGATGCACGGGAGGAATTTTGTCGATACCATATTGCGTGCAGCATCCCGGACGAAGCGGCTCGAGGTGGTGGGCGACCAGCGGGGTTCGCCGACCTACTCTCGTGATCTCGCGGAGGCAATCGCGCGATTGCTTCTGACGAATTACCGCGGGATTGTGCACGTCGTGAACAGCGGAAGCTGTTCCTGGTATGAGTATGCCCTGGCAATACTCGATAGTGCAGAAATTCCGGATGTGAAGGTCGAGGAGATCACGAGCGATCGGTTGTCGCGGCCCGCCCCACGCCCCCCCTTCTCTTTGCTTGACTGCAGCCTCTACGAAAAGATCACCGGTGCGAGGATGCGGCCCTGGAGGGATGCGGTGGGGGAATATATCAAGGAAAGGGGAAAGGCTGCCGTTTCTGTAGGATCCGTGCATCGGTAGCGGTTTTTCGCTGCGGGAGAGTGGCCGCTCCCTTTTTTACTTCACGGTATATTGCTTTATCTGTGTGTATCTGTGGTGCTCGTTAAAGCTACAATGTGCATCACTGATGAACACAGATAGAACACAGATAGATTTTATTTCGGCCAACGGCGGCGCGGTGATCAGCATCATAACTACAAAGTCAGACTGACCCGTTTTTGTTGCTGATGAAAAATCCAAAGAAGCCTCACTACGTCAGACACCGGACACGCCTGCGCACGCGCTTCGGACGTGCGGGCGGCGCGGGGCTTCACGATTACGAGGCGCTTGAACTTCTCCTCACCTACGCAATCCCGCGAAGGGATGTCAAACCGCTGGCAAAGGCCCTCATAGAGAAGTTCGGGAGCCTCTCCGGCGTCATGGATGCGGAGGGGAGAGAGCTAGAAAAGGTGGGGGGGATAGGGCCGAGATCGGCAATGCTCATCCCGCTCGTAAAAGAACTTTGCGTCTCCTACATGGCGGAGCGGATGCAGGGGCGTGATGCGCTCTCTTCTCCACGCGCGGTTGTGGATTTCTCTCGTATGAAACTCGCCGGTGCCCCCCATGAGCAGTTTGTCGTCATCTTTCTCAATGTGAAGAATGAGGTGATTGATTTCGAAACGATCCACGAGGGGACCATCGACCGGGCGGTGGTGTATCCCCGGAAGATCATCGAGTCAGCGCTCGCCCGCCACGCGGCGGGCCTTATCCTGGTCCACAACCATCCGAGCGGGCATCCGGAGCCGTCGGCGGAGGATAAGAGCATTACACGCGCAATCGCGGAGGCCGGCCGTGCGCTCGAGATCCGCGTGATGGACCACGTCGTGGTCGGGAGGGAAGGCTATTTCAGCTTTGCGGAGGAAAATATTTTATAGCATTTCTCCCGGAGCCGGAGAAGCCGGCGAGGTTGTCATGGGTGCAAACTACGATGCGAAAACGGTGGAAGGTTTTGGAGATGAGTGGGCTGAGTTCGATCAATCGAAACTAAGCGAGGCAGAGCTTCAGGCGCAATTCAACAACTATTTCAAGATATTTCCCTGGGAAGCGCTGGGTGAGCACGCGGCAGGATTTGATATGGGGTGCGGGAGCGGGCGGTGGGCGAAACTGGTGGCCCCCCGGGTGGGGAGATTATACTGCATCGACGCGAGCCGAAAGGCCCTGGGAGTGGCGAGGCAAAACCTCAGACAACATGATAACTGCTATTTCATCCAGTCTTCCTTTGAATCGCTTCCGTTCATGGATAATGCACTGGATTTTGGATATTCACTGGGTGTTTTGCACCACATTCCCGACACGGCGGGGGGAATGAGGGCGTGTGTCGATAAGCTGAAACCAGGCGCCCCTTTTCTAGTATATGTATATTACGCCCTTGACAACAGACCCGCCTGGTTTCGCGCATTATGGCGCATCACGGACCTGCTGCGACGGTGTGTGTCACGGTTGCCGTTTACGCTGCGATATCGCGTCTCGCAGCTGATCGCCCTTCTTGTGTATTATCCGTTAGCGAGGGCATCGTTGCTGCTCGAGTGGTGTGGGCTGAATGTAGATGCCTTTCCGCTGTCGGCGTATAGGAAGCGCAGTCTCTATACGATGAGAACTGATTCGCTGGACCGGTTCGGAACCAGGATGGAGAAGCGTTTCACCGCGGCGCAACTCAGGGGAATGATGGAACACGCGGGATTGGAGCATATCAGATTCAGTGACTGTATACCCTACTGGTGCGCCGTGGGGTATAAGAGCGCCGTTGGATCAGTGAATGCATGAGAAAGGGTAAGGGGTCAGTTATTGGGAGGGGATGTGAATTGAGACCCCGCGAGACTGACCCATTACGAGAAAGGAGAGATCCTCATATGATTGACAAGGAGCTGTTGGATATACTTGTGTGCCCTGCCTGCAAAGCAGATGTCCGGCTGGAGGGAGACAGGATCGTCTGCACCGGATGCGGGCGGCGGTACCCGGTCAGGGATGACATCCCGATCATGCTGATCGACGAAGCCGAGTTGCCGGATAAAAATGCGTAGTTGCTCATGCCAAGGCTTCTCACGCACGCTGCGCGCCTCGTGCTGCGCTTCACCCCCCGATGGCGCAGGGCGACAGGCGGTGAGAGTGGGAGAGGCGGGAGTGGAGTCGTCGTGAGAGCCGCAACGCGGATTCTCTACGTGATCATCAATATGGAGATCGGGGGGGCTGAGCGGCAGCTCGCCGAGCTTGTGACCAGGCTTTCACCGGAATGCTTCGCGCCGCATGTCGTCTGCCTGAAGGGTCGGGGACCGCTGCTTGAGAAAATCGTCCGGAAGAATATCCCCCATACCCTCTACAATTTTCCGCCGCTCGACTTCACGCGAAAGATACGCACCTCTCTCTCGCTGCTTCGGGAGATACGTGAACTGCGCCGTGTGATGAAGGCGTTCAATCCCCACATCGTCCATGCAGTGCTTCCGCAGCCATGTGTGGTGGCGGGGATTGCGGCGAAGATAGCCGGCGTGCCGGTCCTCGTCACGAGCAGGCGGAGTCTCGGCTGCTACAAGGAGGGCCGATTCCTATTGCGCCAGATGGAGAATCTTGTCAACCTCTGGGCGGATGCGGTGGTGGCCAATTCGGAAGCGGTGAAGGCCGATACCCTGGCGCGGGAGAGGATCAATGAACGCACGCTCAGGGTCATTTACAACGGCGTGGTAATCCCTGCACGCCGGGAGGGGATTGGCTGGCCTGAAATTGCAGGGCGGGAAATTGCGGGGCCGGTAGTCTGTTGTGTGGCAAATTTCTTCCCCTACAAGGGACATCAGGAACTTGTTGCCGCGGCAGATCAGGTTGTGAAGGAAATACCGGAGGCGACATTCATTTTCGTGGGGGATGGGAAACTCCGCCCGCAGATTGAACAATGGATCGAGGAGCGAAATCTGAGAAGCAGGATACTGCTCCTCGGGAGCCGGGAGGACAGCACGCAGATAATGCTCCTCTCCGATCTGGTGGTGCTGGCGTCGCACCAGGAGGGCTTCCCCAATGTGCTCCTCGAGGCAATGGCGGTTGGGAAACCGGTGGTCGCGACGTGTGTGGGAGGAGTGCCGGAAATAGTTGAGGACAGAAGGACGGGCTTTCTTGTACCACCGAAGGATCCGGAGAGGCTCGCCGCGGCGATCATTGATATGTTACAGCGCCCCCAAGAAGTGAGGGAGATGGGGCTGCGCGGCCTCGAGCGAGTAAGGGATTTATTCTCCGTCGAGAAGATGGTGCAATCTTACGAGGATCTTTATCTGAGCCTGCTTCGAGAGAAGGGTGGTATTGCATAATTTTTTCATGAAGATAATCCGGTCGAGTGTAAGGGGTCACTTAGGGGTGGTATCCATTTCGCTTGTCATCCCCGCACTTCGACTGCGCTCAGTGTAAACTCGAGCGGGGATCCATTATGAAACCTGGATTCCTGCTGGAGTTTACCCTCGTGAAAACGGGGGCAGGAATGACATATTCAGCAATGGACCACCCATAAGTGACCCATTACCCGCGGTCAGGGATAATGATGGCATCCCAACCCCGGATATGTTTGAAGCTATCTCTTACACATTGTATTTGATTACAGGAGACTCCCTAGAATATTGGTTCATGTCCAAATTAGTTGTTCAGGCAGAGAGATTAATTGTTTGTAACTACCTGAATATAAGAAAAATAGCGCACTAACCTGATCTATTCACCAACTAAAAACTGACATACCTGCCCAATAGCACAACAGACTATACGCTTTTAACCACTGAAGACGCTGAGGACACTGAACGGTTCAAAAAACTATCTCATTGATGTCGTAATCGCTATTCAGGACGCAGATGATCGCAGAACACGCAGATACAAAGACAGTGTGATGTGAAAACTTCAAGGGTTCACGCTGCTTCTTTTGTTAATCTGCGTTCATCTGCGCAAATCTGCGTCCAAACATTCAGTATATTCAATGCCCTCAGTGGTTACGCCCCTTTTACTACGGGCGCCTCGTGAATAATCCAGGCTAATAGTCCTTCGAGCATGTTGTCATAACCGACAGTAGGTATGAGCGCACAAATGGTTACACATTGTCATTCCTGCGGAAGCAGGAATCCAGATCTAAAAGCTTTATTGCTGGATCCCCGCCTGCCTGCGCGAAGCCGCTTCGGCATAGGCGGGCTTTCGCGGGGATGACTACTGTACCTTGTATGAGTGGGCAATTTTTTTGGACATGAGCCATATATTTTATCGCAGAGACGCGGATAACGCAGGGATGATACATCACGCAGAGATCCAAGCTGTTATGAATTATTCTTTGCGTGCTCTGCGCCTCTGCGGTGAGCTATTAATCTTTTGAAAAAATACGGGGAAAGTCCCGAGAGTAAGGGGACAGTTATGGGGGGTACATTGCTTAATATGTCATTCCTGCGAAAGCAGGAATCCAGGTTTCATAGTGGATCCCCGCTTTCGCGGGGATGACAAGTGAAAGGGATACCCCCCAAGACTGACCCATTACTCCCGGCATTTGATTACCATTTCCCAAAACACACACCGATGCTATAATTCCGATGATTTCATATGAAACAATCCCGCTGCCGAATATATCGTTCCTACATACTCATCGCCCTGCTCATTTGCGTCCCGCTCTTCTACGCGGAACCTGGATTGTTCGGCATCGCACTCCCCGACGCCTTCAATTTTCCCAAACAGTACCTCGCCACCGCCGGCGCTCTTGCGCTCTTCCTGATATTCGCCTTCGATCTGATTAGTCGCGGGAGGCTTCACATCTCCTGGAATCGCAGCATGAGCGCACTCTCTCTCTTCATCCTCTGGTCGTGCATCTCGCTCCTCTGGGCTCCCGGTCCCCATCTCGGGGTCAGGGAGATCGGCCGATGGTGCATCGTCTGGATAATTTTTCTGTCGGCAATGAACGACTTGACCGCCGAAGGCAGGGCGAGTGCCGCCCTGCGCACGGCATGGATTGTGGCGCTCGTTGTCTCGTCTGTCGCCCTGATGCAGTTCTTCGGAGTGGATTTTTCATCCTACAGGGGAGGACGCTTCCGCATCTACTCGACCCTCGGCAATCCCAATTACGTCGCCTCGTATCTCGCGGTGGTCATCCCCTCCGCCTACCTCTCGTGGCTCTCCTCTCGTCCCCGGCGCTCGATGTCTGCCTTGTCTCTGATCGTCTCTCTCTCCGGAACGGCGGCGCTTCTCGCTTCGGGTTCCCGCGGGGGGATCGCCTCGCTTTTGCTCGGGACAATCATCGCCGTCGCAATTCTCAAGCCGCCAATTGTGAGACGCAGGCTTCTCCTCCTCGTTCTCGCCGCGAGCGCTCTCTTTGTGTTCGTCTACCTCCCCTCTCCCCTTAACCGCTACAGCGCGCAATCGGTGGAAAAGTTCGCTGAAATCGGTGCGCCCCGCTACGGCACCGCATGGCGCATGCTGGTATGGAATATCGGTTGGAGGATCGGCCTGGAACATCCTCTCCGCGGCTCCGGCAGCGGTTCGTTTACTCTTCTCTACCTGAGCCGCATGGCCGAATTCCTAAAAGAGCCTGGTCACGTTCGCTACCTCCTCTTCGCAGAATCGGGCATCGACTTTGCCCACCAGGAATATCTCCAGATATGGATAGAGCTTGGCCTGATCGGAATTATTTTTTTCGCCTGGTTCCTCCTCTCTCTTCTTGCCACGGCGTTCAGAAAATCGAGGGGAGAGGATCTGCCGGACTGGATGATCGCCTCGCTCTCAGCCTGTTGCGCCGCTTTTCTCATCGAGGGAATGGTGAGTTTCCCCTTCCACCTTTGGGCATCCGCGGTGACGTTTTTCGTATTCGGCGGAATCCTTGCCGCCCGTCATCGCGTTGAGAAGGTGATCCTCATCGAGAACACCTTTTCCAGAATAATGGCAGCGATTCTCGCCACGGGGATTGCCCTGATTGTTTCCTACTCCTCACTCTGCTCGATTATTTCAGAGGTCCATAGCGAGTGGGGCTTTAACGCTTATTCCCGAGGCGAGAGGGATCTCGCGATCAAGGAATTCACCCTCTCAACTCTGTGGCAACCCCGGAACGGGCAGGCGCGCTTCTTTCGAGGGCTCTGCCTCTCGGAAGAGGGGCGCTATGGCGAGGCGATCCAAGAGCTGCGCACCGCGCTCGAAACTTACAGCCGTCAGGAAGTCTACCTCGAGATAGGAAAGGCGTACGAAAAGGCCGGACAGGTGCAGGAGGCAGCCTTTTTTATGGAGACGGCTCGCCTGATGAAGCCCCTGAATCAGGATGCCCTGATAGAAAAAGGGAATCAACTCTTCAGAGCGGGGGATATGAACGGCGCGGCTGACTGCTACAGGGGCGTTCTGTACCTCGCGCCGGATTCCTTTACCGCCGCGCGAAACCTCGCCGTGTCCCTCCAGGCTATGGGGAGGAATGAGGAAGCGCTCAGATTCTATAACCGCGCCGTCGAGCTCGGTGCTGCGGATGTGGATCTCTATGTGAATATGGGGTCGATCTACGCACAGAAGGGCGATAAGGAGCGGGCCCGTTCTCTCTGGCGGAAGGCGCTCTCCATCAATCCAGCCGAACGCAGCGCCCTGGAGAACCTGAAGCGGCTTGATTTACGAGACGGCGAGCCGGCGAAAGGACGAAACGGCGAGCCGGTGAAAGAACGAAACGGCGAGCCGGCGACACGGTGAGTCGGCGAAAGAACGAAACGGAGAGTCGGCGAAAGGACGAAACGGCGAGCCGGCGACACGGTGAGTCGGCGAATTGATAAGTATCAGAGAATAATCAGATTAATCGTCCTCTCGCCCACTCTCCCACTCGCCGGCTCTCCGGCTCGTAAGCGCCGGCTCGTCATCCTGTCTCATATTCTCCGCCCCGGTTCATCTTCCACCGGTCGATCTTGCGATAGAGTGTCGCAAGATCGATTCCCAGGATCCGGGCAGCCCTCTTCTTGTCCCCCGCCGATTCCTTCAAAATCCTCTGGATGTGAGCCCTCTCCTTATCGTGGACGAACTCCTTGAGGTTTCTCGTCTTCGTCATCTCGATGATCTTCTCCGGGAGATGTTCGGGCAGAACAACCCCTCCGTCGCTCAGCGCAACGACCCTCTCAATGACGTTCTCGATCTCGCGCACGTTGCCCGGCCAGTCGTACCCCGTGAAAATGTCCAGAACATCGCCCCCCACCTTCAGATTGAAGGAGTTGCCGCGTTTCGCGAGCGCGCGCCGCATAAAGTGCTCCACGAGCAGGGGGATATCCTCCCTCCGCTCACGGAGAGCGGGCAGGTCGATCGGGATAACGCTCAGGCGGTAGTATAAATCTTCGCGGAACGTCCCGTTCTTTATCTTGTCCTCAAGCCTCTCATTGGAGGCGGCGATCACGCGTACGTCCACCTTTATATTTTTTGTCGCGCCGACCGGCTTGACCTCCTTCTCCTGGATCACCCTGAGCAGGCTGGCCTGAATCGCCGGGCTCGTCGTGCCCACCTCGTCGAGGAAGATGGAGCCCCCGTCGGCGGCCTTGAACAATCCGTCCTTGTTCGCGATCGCCCCCGTGAACGAGCCTCTCACATGGCCAAAGAGCTCCGATTCCAGGAGCGACTCCGGGAGCGCGCTGCAACTGACCGCCACGAAAGGCTTTTCACGACGGATGCTGTTGTAGTGCAGCGCGCGTGCGACAAGCTCCTTCCCTGTTCCGCTCTCTCCGTAGATGAGCACCGTGCTGTCGGTGTCCGCCACCTTCTCTATCTTGCGGAATATCTTCTGCATCGGCTCGCTCGTGCCCACGATGTTTTCGAAACGATAGATGCCCTGGAGCTCCCGTTTGAGGTTTATATTCTCCTTCAGGAGGCCACGATGCGTGAGGGCTCTCTTAAGCGTCAGGCGCATCTCGTCTATCTGAAACGGCTTGATCACGTAGTCGTAGGCCCCGCTCTTCATTGCCTCCACCGCCGTCTCCACCGATCCGAACGCCGTGATCATGATCACCACAACGTCCTTGTCCAGGCCTTTCGCTTCCTGGAGGAGCTGGATGCCGTCGATGGGCTCCATCTTGAGATCGGTGATCAACGCGTCGATCTGATCATCGTGGATCAGACGCAGCGCTTCATCGGGCTTGGTTGTGGTAACGACCTCATAGCCCTCCTTCACAAGCGCTGACTGGATTACCTCGAGCAGGCTCTCCTCATCATCCACAACGAGAATCTTTGCCATGGCAATCACCTCTTTTCAGGTATATCGTCGCTCGGGAGGGTGATGGTGAATACGGTTCCGCCGCCCTCCCTGCTCTCGACCTCGAGCTGTCCTCCGTGACTCCTCACAATCCGCTCCGCGATAAAAAGTCCCATCCCCGTGCCGCTTTCCTTCGTTGAGAAGAACGGGTCAAAGAGGTGCGCCATCCTCTCCGTGCTCATCCCTTCCCCTGTGTCGGCGAAGCGTATCCGCACGAGCGGCTTTCCGTCCCCTCCCGACCGGTCCCGGGCGATTCCCACCGACACGGTGCCCCTGCCGTGAAGGGCGTCAAGGGCGTTATTGAGAATATTGACCATCACCTGCTTGATCTGGTAGGCGTCCACGCGGGCGTACACAGGCGCATCCCCACCTTCCCTGGCGAAGGTGACGTCGTCGGTAATCTTTCTCCCCTGAGCGATAAGGGCAATTACCTCGTCGATGATCCTCCCCATGTCTTCACGCGTACGGGATCCCAGGCGAGAATCGTTACAACGGATAAAATCGCTCACGATCCTGTTGAGGCGGTCGGACTCCTTGAGGATCACATTCATCAACCGCTGCTGATCCTTCCCCACCTTGAGAGTCTCTCCGAGAACCTCCACCGCCCCCCTGATAGCGGAGAGGGGGGTCCGCACCTCATGGGCGATGCTCGCGAGGATCGATCCCGCCGCAGAGAGGCGGTCCGCCTTGCGCATCCGCTCCTCCATGCGATGGACCTGGGTCAGGTCTCTGAAGAGTATGAGCAAGCCGAGTCCGGAGCCGTCGCTATCCAGGAGGCTCGACACGGTGAATCCCACAAGAATCTCCGCACCGCCCTTTGTCCGCACTGGGATCTCGCACCGCGTGAAGGATCGCGCCTCTTCGGCGAGCCACCGATCGTCGATATCCTGCACCGGCCGCCCCAGGAAGAGCTGCCAGCTCTTGCCCAGCATCTCATCTCGCCGATACCCGGTGATCTGCTCCGCGGCGGAATTCACAAAGATAATCTTCCCGAACGCATCCGTGGTGATCAAACCGCTCTTAATCTGCGACAGGATTTTTTCGTTCAATTTCCTCAGTTCCTCCAGTTCCAATCTGTTTCTGTTCAGGCTATTGACGAGAAAATCCCCCAGATAGCCGAGGATGCAAAAGATAGTCGCGCGCGCCATCACGATGTACGCGACGTAGAGTGGGTCGCCCGATAGCATAAAATAGCTATGAACTCCCCTGCTGATAACGCCGAAACACTGCACAATCCCGAGGGCGCTGTACATGGCGCAGCAGCACACCGCGATCACGAGGCCGGCCTGGCCGCCGATAACGGTGCTCGAAAAGAATATGGTGAGCACGTAGAGGAGCACAAAGTTGCTGTCGATGCCCCCGGTGAAACTGAGGATCGCGGTGATAATCACGCTGTCCATCAGAAACTGCCCGTACGCCTGCACCCTGAGAGAGAGGGAGGTTTTGAGCAACAGGCCATAGACTACGGTGGCGCTGTAGAAGATACCTATGATGAAGAAGAACGGAGTGGAGCTCAGGCCGAGCACGAAGGGGCCCGCTCCCAGAAGCGCGGAGATGAGGACAAGCCTCCCCATCATGATCCACTTGATTTTGCTCAGCCGCTCTCTCCGGTCAGATAGTGCTTTCATATATGTTCCGTGACGCCCCACATCATTCCGCGCCCCCGCTACTATATCTTTACTATTGACGAAAGTTTCAGAATGGGCAGAAACATGCAGATGACGATTGTCCCCACCACAAGACCGAGAAAAGCGATCAGGAGTGGTTCTATTATCGATGTGAGACCCGCAACGGTCGTGTTCACCTGATCGTCGAAGAAATCCGCGATCTTTTCGAGCATGCTGTCGACCTTGCCGGTTTTTTCACCCACCGAGATCATCCTCACCACCATCGGCGGAAACATCCTGGTCTCCTCAAGGGGGAGCGCAATGCTCTCCCCCTCTTTTATCTTCTGCGCCGCCTGCAGCACCGCCAGCTCCATTGCGTAGTTTCCACATGTTTTAGCGACAATATCGAGAGAGCGCAATATCGGCACGCCGCTCTTCACCAGCGAGGCAAGGGTTCGCGAGAAGCGCGAGAGGACGACCTTCCGGATCAGTTCTCCGAAGATCGGGATGCGGAACAGGGAACGGTCGACCCTCAGCCGCCCCTTCTCGGTTCTGTAAAATGCCCTGGCCGCAAATCCCAGCCCCACCAAGCCGGCGATGACGAGGGGAAGATATTTTCTCACCAGGTCGCTGGTGCGGAGGAGCAACCTCGTGGGGAGGGGGAGTGTCGAGCCGAAACTCTCGTAGATCGTCCCGAAAACGGGGATTACCTTTACGATGAGCACGATGGTGATCGCAATTGCCATGAACGTGACCACCGCCGGATACGTCATCGCCGACCGTACCTTTTTCTGGAGTGAGCGCGAGGCCTCGAGGTATTTTGCGATCCGGTCCATGATCTCCGCGAGCGTCCCGCTGTTCTCCCCGGCCCGCACCAGGCTCACGATCAACGGGCTGAAGGTCCTGGGATGCTTCTCGAATGCGTCGGACAGGCTCCTGCCTCCCTCGACATCCTCCTTCACCTTCCCGATGATCTCCTCAAAAACATCGTTCTTCGCCTGCTGCTCCTGAAGCGCCTCGAGCCCCTGGACGAGCGGGAGCCCCGCCTCGATCATGGTGGCGAGCTGCCTGCAGAAAACAACAATCGCATCCGACTTCACCCTCCCCGGGAAAAGCCGCCTTCGCCCCCCGCGCCTGCCGCTCTCCAGAATGATTTTCACCGGCATCAGGCCGCTCTTACGCAAATTGCTGAGCACCGTGCTCTCGCTATCCGCGTCCACGGTCGCGCACACATCCTTGCCTTGAAAATCCTTCGCCAGATATTTGAACTTCGCCATTATATCACCGTCACTCGTGATTCGTGATCCGCAATGAGTATTCTGCGGATGCTGACCCCCACGCGCCCCTACGCCGATACGATCCTTTCCCTCCCTTGCGCAAATATCTATAGTTCCTTTTTCCTCTAATTAATTACGCCGATACGCCGTCACGCTCCTACGCCGATACGATCCTTTTAATCGAAGGCGGTGACCCTTATCACCTCTTCAAGCGTCGTGCTCCCCTCTTTCACGCGTTCCATCCCGACCATCCTCAGCGTCATCATCCCCTTCTCCATCGCCGCGAGCTTGATCTGACGCGAGGTTGCCTTCTTGCCGATGAGATTCCTCAGGTCGTCGTCGATGGTGATGGATTCGATAAGCGCCATTCTCCCCGCATAACCGGTGTTCTTGCACGCCGTGCATCCCGCGCCATGATAGATCTTGGGAGGAGTGCCGCCTTCCCACTTCATCTGGGCGGCCCGGAGCGCCTCTTCCGGAACGACTGCCTCCCGCTTGCATTTCTTGCAGATGCGCCTCACAAGCCTTTGCGCGGCCACGAGGAGTGTGGAAGAGGAGATCAGGAACGGCTCGATCCCCATGTCTTCAAGCCTCGTGATCGCGCTGGCCGCATCGTTCGTGTGGAGCGTGGAGAGGACAAGGTGCCCCGTCAACGCAGACTTGATCGCGATGTCCGCGGTTTCGAAATCCCTTATCTCGCCCACCATGATCACGTCCGGATCCTGCCGGAGGATCGACCGCAAGCCTGCGGCAAAGGTGAGCCCGATATCCGGATTGACCGCAACCTGATTGATTCCCTCCATCTGATACTCGACGGGGTCCTCGACAGTGACAATGTTGATCTGAGGCTTATTGATCACCCTCAAGGCAGTATACAGGGTGGTGGACTTCCCGCTCCCCGTCGGACCCGTGAGAAGGATGATCCCATAGGGTGAGGACAAGGCGCGCATAAACCCTTCGAGCCCCTGCTTATGGAAGCCGAGCTTGTCTATGTCCAGGCTCTCCAACCCGCTCTTGTCCAGAACCCTCATGACGACCTTTTCGCCGAAAGAGGTGGGGAGGCTGGAAACCCTGAAATCAATTTCGCGGCCGTGCACCCGAACCATGAATCGACCGTCCTGCGGGAGGCGCCGCTCGGCGATATCCAGGTTGGACATGATTTTGATCCTCGATACGATCGCCGCCTGCATGCTTTTCGGAGGCGGGGTCGAGTCATAGAGCACACCGTCAATTCTGTAACGGAGCTTGATCTCTTTCTCAAACGGCTCGATGTGGATGTCGCTGGCGCGATCCTTGATCGCCTGAACGAGCATGAGGTTTACGATTTTGATTATGGAGACCTCGCCGGTCTTGATCAGGAGCTCGTCAATATTGATATCCTGATCGTTTGCCATCTTCCTTAACTCGACCCGCGGCGTCTCCGTGCTACTGAGGAGGCCCTCCATATTCGCTTTTGTCGCATAGTAGTTGTCCAGCGATTCCCGGAAGTCCTTGGCGGAGCAGATCATCGCCTGCACCTCGAGGCCGGTGATGAGGCGGATATCATCGATCGCGAGCACGTCGAGCGGGTCGACCATGGCGAGGCTCAGCGTGCGCCCGAGCTGCGCGATGGGTATTACCTTGTAATAGTTCGCCACCTGGCGGGAGACGAGTTCGAGCACCTCCGGCAATGGCTTGAATTTTGTGAGGTCGATGGGCATGATGCCCATCTGCTCGGCGATGCAGGACACCAGCATCTTCTCCTGCACCAGGCCCTTGTCCAGCAGGATGTGGACGATGCCGCCACCCTGTTCCCGCTGTTCTGCGAGAGCCTTCTCCATCTGCTCAGGCTGCACGCACCCGGACTGAATGAGGATCTCCGGGAGTTTCTCTACCAGTGCCTTCGCCACACATCACTCCTTGGAGGAGCCATTGCCCTCCAGTTGGAAGACCCGTACGCCACTCACGCCCTCCGCGCGGACGGGCTTGGGAACAGTGGCATCCCTTTTTGCGCCACTGTAATGTTGCTCAATCGCCGACAGTATCTCGCTCGGTGTGGAAACGCAACAGAGCACCTTGTGTTTCGATACGTGCTCCAGATCATCAATCGCCCTCTCATCCAGTGGATTTTCCATCGCAACGGTCAGGAGTGTTCCCATCCTGTCCACCGGGATACAGCGGTGTTTCAGCGCAAGCTCTCGCGGCACAAGCTTGATAAGCTCTTTATCGAATTCGTGCTGGCTCAGCGGGAGATAGGGGATCCCATACTGGACTGCCACCACACTTGCGATATCCTCTTCCCTTGCAAATCCCATATCGACGAGCGTCTCTCCGAGCAACTTGCCGTCTTCCTTCTGCTTCTGGAGAGCCTGGAGGAGTTGGCCTTTCGTGATAATGCCAAAATCTATCAGTAATTCTCCGACCAGCTTTCTCACAACCTTCTGGAGAGCCATAGACCGCCTCCTACATAACCGTTAAGCCCCACCACTCATGCTATTAATTAGCATGTAAAATGAAGGGTGTCAAGAAATAGTTTGCATAATTGCGAACAGCGTGGAGGTAAGATAGGTTAATTGCGGTCGGTATATATTATTATAGATTGCGGTAGAAGATATTATATCTCGTGGAGATATCGAAATATTTTGTAATGTTTTCAGTAAAAGCCTTTATATTATTTGCAACACTGCATTTTATCCCATGTGGTTACTGGATTAGTTCCATGGGTGATAATAAACGCATCGTAACTGCTCAGGAGCCAGAATTCAGGAGTCAGGAGCCAGAATTCCGAGTTAATGCAGCTACTCGAAGAGGTCAGCAAGCTACGAGAAGCTTATTCGCGATCCATTCTGGATTCTGGCTCCTGACTTCTGACTACCTGAGTAGTTACAACGCATCCATCTTTTTCTAAACTCAACGGAATAAAGAAGAATATTAATAGTATGGCTCCCCTGGCGCCTAGGGGGAGATAGAGGGCTTGCCCGTCAAAGTCCCGCCATGCAGAACGTAGGCGCGGGCGATGGGGCTACTCTTGGGTAAATCCCATAGCCATACTTTTTAGCCGGGCGAATATGATCGCAGATGCCCACGGGCAAGCCCGTGGCACTTAGTGAAGCGCTTTTAACCTGATCTATTCACCAACTAAAAACTGACATACCTGCCCAATAGCACAACAGACTACACGCTTTTAACCACTGAAGACGCTGAGGACACTGAACGGTTCAAAAAACTATCCCATTGATATCCTAATCGCTATTCAGGACGCAGATGAACGCAGAACACGCAGATACAAAGACAGCTTGCGGCTAAAGCTTCAAGGGTTCAATCTGCTTCTTTTGTTAATCTGCGTTCATCTGCGCAAATCTGCGTCCAAACATTCAGTATATTCAATGCCCTCAGTGGTTATGCCCCTTTTACTACGGGCGCCTCGTGAATAATCCAGGCTAGAGTTTTAGGGTACGCGCGAGGAGAGCGGCTCCGAAGCCGCGCGTGAGCCGGACCGCCTTGGAGGGACAGATCTCGCTGCAGCAGTAGCAGCGGATGCAGTTGCGGTCATCGATGACGATCCGTCCTTTCTCCATCCGGAGCGCCTTAGGCCTCGCGGGGCAGATCTGAACGCACGCCCCGCACTTCGTGCAGATCGCGCGGAGGAAGCGCGGTTTGCGGACGATCCAATTCTTAAATCTGAGGGAGAAAAAATCGGGGATAGGGAGGAGGCGTCCTGCACCGGCGGGCGGATTATAGCGGAAGCCGGGGACTCGGACCTTCTGGAAATCCTCACCGACTATCTCAATCCGTTCCTCAGATGCGTTTCCCACGCCTCTCTCCGCAGCGATGCGTACCATCGGGAGCGTGAGCGGGTCTATGCCGACGATGCGGCATGCGGTGCTGTCAACGGCAACGGGGTCCGCGCCGGCGATAACGAGCCCTATGCGAAACGGATCCCCTGCCCCCGGCCCGTTTCCATCCATGCCGACAATCGCATCCAGAATATGAAGGCGCGCGGGAATCGAGAGCGCAATATCCGCGAGCATGTGGGAGAAGCGATTGTCGTCGGAGAAACGGAAATGCATCTCCGCCTTCTTCAGCCCCGGCATGCAGCCAAAAAGATTTTTGATCGCTGCCGTGATACATGTGAGAGCATGGGTCTTGAATTTTGGGAGCGAGATTATCACGTCGGCGTTCGTCACCTCGCTCGCCACTACAAGGCTCTTCATGAGGCATCCCGCAGCGGTGGGTATCTCCTGCTCCCTGTCGAAAGGGACCAGGCGCGCGCCGGCTTTTCGAACTGCCTCACCGATCCCCGAGACTTCCGCCACCCTGGAAAATTTATAGAAGCCAGGGCTGTCGCCGACTGAAGGGATCCCGCCGGAGGATTTGACGAGTTCCGCCACAGCCTGAACGAGTGCCGGGTGTGTGGTGACCGCCTTCTCCGGCGGGTGAGGGGAGAGCATGTTCGGCTTGATGAGGACCTTCTGTCCCGGCATTATGAAAAGATTGATGCCGCCGAGGAGATCTACGGCTCTCGTGACGGCCTGTGTTACGTGATGTATCTCATAGGAATTGCAGCGTACGAGTGCGACCTTTGATTTGGTTGTCACAATAAAAATTGTAACAGAATATCTCGATCCGTAATAGTATCCCTTGCATTATGTTGTTGTTAGGCGGGGGATGAGATTTGAGGCTTCGGGAGACTGGCAGCGCCGGGCCTGAAGTCCCGGCTACAAGTTTCGGTCACGGATGAATCAATCAAGCAGGCGGGGGATGAGATTTGAGGCTTCGGGAGACTGGCAGCGCCGGGCCTGAAGTCCCGGCTACAGGTTTCGGTCACGGATGAATCGATCAAGCAGGGAGGGGATGAGATTTAAGGCTCCACGAGACTGGCACTGTCGGGCCTGAAGTCCCGGCTACAGGCTTCGGTATGTAAGTTTCAGGATGTAAGTATTGCCTCCGGGCGTCTCCCGTCGTCTCTGAGTCATCTTGAGATTTGGGTTTTTATTTTTGGGATTTGTTTTAAATTTTGCAGTTTGAGGTTTGGATCTACCAGGTGGATTTGTTTCCGTGATCACCCCATCTTTGACAACCGCTACACGAGTTGATAAGATACCACACTTCGAGGTGGATCGTGGCTAAGAAGCGCGTTTTCAGTGGAATACAACCGACAGGGATTCTCCATATAGGCAACTACCTGGGGGCAATCAAGAACTGGGTGTCGCTGCTGGACGACCACGACTGCATCTTCTGCATCGTGGACTATCACGCGATCACTGTCCCCTACGAGCCGGCGGAGATGCAGAATCGGATCTTCGACGCCGCTCTCGGTTACATCGCCTGCGGGGTCGACCCGGAGAAGTGCAGCATCTTTGTCCAGTCGGACGTCCCCGAGCACACGGAGCTCACCTGGTACCTCAATACGGTGATCCCCGTGGCGTACCTCGAACGCATGACGCAGTTCAAGGACAAGTCGGAACAGTTCCGAGACAACGTGACCATGGGCCTTCTCGATTACCCGGTCCTCCAGGCTGCCGACATTCTGATCTACAAGGCGGAGATTGTCCCGGTGGGGGAGGACCAGTCGCAGCACCTGGAACTTACAAGGGATGTGGCTCGGAAATTCAATAATCTGTATGGGGAAACGTTCCCGGAGCCCCGGACGCTTATCGGAAAAGCCGCGAGGGTGGTCGGGCTCGACGGGCAGGCAAAGATGAGCAAAACGCTCAACAATTACATATCGATCACCGAGCTACCGGAGGAGATGTGGAAGAAGCTTTCCGTAGCGGTCACGGATCCTTCCCGCAAGCGCCGGAAGGACACAGGGAATCCGGACATATGCAATATACGCATGCTCCACGCCCTCTTCTCGATAGAGAAGGAGCAGATGTACGTCGTGGAGGGGTGCAGGAGCGCGGGTATCGGATGCCTCGACTGCAAAAAGATTCTCTCGGACGCGATCAGCCGGGAGATGGCGCCGATCCGGGAGCGCTATGAACAGCTTAAGTCTGACAGAGATAAGATTCTTACCGTGCTCGAGGAAGGGGCGAAGCGATGCAGGGAGATCGCGCAGAACACAATACGCGAAGTGAAAAAGAAGATGGGGCTCCTGAGATGACCGGGAACGATCACGTCGCTCCTCCGGAGGGAGAAGAGATCGTCCCGGGCGGCGGGGAGAGCGGCCCAAAGGCCTCGGCTCCCGAGGCTGCCGCAGCGCCACCATCCCCCGCAGACCAACACGCGCGCGCCATGGAAGACATGCGGGACTGCAAAGTCTCGCTGGATATGTTTGAAGGCCCTCTGGATCTCCTCCTCTACCTGATTAGGAGAGAGGAAGTGGAGATCTTTGCTATCCCGATCGTGAAGATCACGGATCAATACATCCGCTATCTCGATCTCATGCGGATGCTCGATCTCGACATCGCGAGTGAATTTCTCGTCATGGCCGCCACACTCCTTCATATCAAGTCGCGCATGCTTCTCCCCCCGGAGGAGCGGCCGGTGGAAGAGCAGATTGAGGAGGAAGAAGACCCGCGCATGGCGCTCGTCAGGCAGCTGCTCGAGTACAAGAAATTCAAGGAGGCCGCGGGTTTTCTGTCAGGGAGGGAGATTGAGCAGCACAACATATTTCCACGCTACGTGGACCGGACATTCCTTCCGGAACCCACGGACAGCCCGCTCACTGAGGTGAGTATTTTTGATCTCATTGGCGCATTCTCCGAGGTTTTAAAGCGCGTCACCGGCGAGCCCAGGGAAATTTCCGAGGAGATCTACACGGTGGCGGAAAAGATCGCGGCGATCGTGGAGATACTGAAGACGAGGTCGGCGATCAGATTCAGCGAGCTGTTCAAGGATTCACTCATCCGCGCGGAAGTAGTTGTCACTTTCCTCGCGCTTCTTGAGCTAATCCGCCTCAAGAAGATACAGGCACATCAGCCGTCCGCGTTCGCGGAGATTGAGATATGCGCGGCGTGATTGAGTGTCGGGGTAAGGGAGTGTCGGAGTGCGGGAGTGACAACCTACTCCCATACCCCCATACTCCCATACCCCGATACGGGTGGAGTTACATTACTGCAGGGAGAGGTATAAATTGAGCAACGACAGAGCCAAGTCCATCATCGAGGCCCTTCTCTTCGCCGGCCACGAGCCGATCAAACCGGCCGAAATCAGGGAAATCCTCGCGCGCGTGGAAAATATGACGGAGGGAAAGGTCAGAGCGATCGTTGACGAGCTACGAGAGGGGTATCTCCGGGAATCAAAGAGCTTTACCATCGCCGAAATTGCCGGGGGATACCGATTGCAGACCCTCCCCGAATATGCGGAGTGGATATCCAAACTCCGCACCTCGCCGCAAAGGAGACGATTGTCCGCGCCTGCCCTTGAGACGCTGGCAATCATCGCGTACAGGCAGCCGATTACCAAGGCCGAGATCGAAGCGATAAGGGGCGTGAACATTGATGGGGTGCTGGAGAATCTCCTCGACAGGGAGCTCATTGAGACAAAAGGAAGAAAACAGGCGATCGGAAAACCGCACCTCTACGCGATAACGAAGAAATTCCTGGAGCATTTTGGCCTCCAGGATCTGAAGGATCTCCCCCAAATCGACGAGCTTAAGCGGACTTCGGGAGCGGAGAAGAGCGCCAGAGAGGCGGGGGCTACGCAGAGAGAAGCAGCACCGGATGTTGCGGAAGGCCCTGCCCAGAAGCATGCGAAACCAACCGCGGCGGGGACGGATTCTCACGCACAGAGAGAAGCAGAACCGGATGCCGCGCGGACGTCTCCCCAAGATCAAACGCAGGCAGCCACGGATGTTGCAGGAGCGGGAGCCCAGGAGCCGGCGGAACCAAACGCAGTGGAGACAGCTCCCCACGCACAGGGAGATCCAGAACCGGATTCGACTGGGGCGAGTGCCCAGAAGCAGCCAGAACCGGATGGCGCGGAGACGGCTCCCCAGGATCAGGCGCAGGCAGCATCGGATTTTGTGGGCACGAGTGCACAGAAGCAGGGAGAGCCAAACGCAGCGGGGACGTCGCCCCAAGCCCAGGGACACGCAGCAACGGATGTTGAAGAAACGGCAGTCCTGAAGCAGGCGGCAGCAGATGTTGAGGAAGAGGCTGTCCCTGCAAAGGAACAGGAAGAGCAGAAGCCACTGGATTGATTGCGAATCGGCGACAAATTAATCGCCGGCGCTCCGGCTTGCCGACTCGCACACACGCACGCAGGGGGATATGATGACCATCGATGACATCAGAAAAAAAATTGACGCCATAGATAAAAAATTAGTTGAGCTTATGAATAGTCGATCATCGCTTGTTCACAAGATCGGCAAGATAAAGAGGAAGGCGAAGAAGGAGATTTATGTCCCGGAGCGCGAGGAAGCCGTATACAGGAAATTGGAGGAGTTGAGCAAGGGGCCCCTGTCGATCGAGTCACTTCGCGCGATCTACCGCGAGATCATGTCTGCGTCGCTGGCGCTCGAGAAGGAGCTGGCCATTGCCTACCTCGGTCCGGAAGCAACCTTCAGTCATGTCGCGGCGAGGGAGAAATTCGGAAGCTCGGTGAGGTATAGCCCCGCCCCCACTATTGAGGATGTTTTCTCTCAGGTCGAACGGGGCGAGGCGGATTACGGGGTGGTCCCGATCGAGAATTCCATTGAAGGGGCGGTGACCTATACGCTCGATATGTTCATCGATTCGAAATCGAAGATATGCGCCGAGATATACCTCGATATCGCCCATTGCTTGCTCTCAAATTGCGAGCGCGATCTTGTGTCGAAGATATATTCGGTGCCCCAGGTTTTCGGTCAGTGCCGCTCCTGGATCAGGAGCAACTTCCCGGCGGCGGAGCTCGTGGAGGTGTCGTCCACCGCGAAGGCCGCGGGGCTCGCGGCGCGCGAGGGCAAAGCTGCGGCAATCGCCAATGAGCTGGCCGCGGAGATCTACGGTGTGAAAGTCCTGGAGCGAAATATTGAAGACAGCGGCAGGAACGAGACGCGGTTTCTCGTCATCGGAAAGAGCTCCGCGGGGCGGACGGGGAATGATAAAACCTCGCTGCTGGTTTCCGTTGCGGACCGGGTGGGTGCTCTCTACCAGATGCTCTATCCGTTCAGGAAGAACGGGATCAACCTGACGAAGATCGAGTCCCGCCCCTCAAAGAAAAAGGCGTGGGAGTATTACTTCTTTATCGATTTCGCCGGACATATCGAGGATAGGAAGGCAGTGAAGGCGCTGAAGGAATTGCGGAAGCAATGTCTCTTCGTGGAGCACCTCGGATCGTATCCGAAGGCGAGGTAAAGAACTGCAGAATACAGAATTCAGGAGTCAGAATTCAGGAGACATGAAGGCTCTATCGGTCTCGTATTTATTCTGTATTCTGGATTCTAGTGAAGAAGGTGTATAGATGATTATTGTTCTCAAGCCCGGGGCGAGTCAGGAACAACTCGACCATATCGTGTCGAAGGTGCACGAGCTTGGCCTGAAGACGATGATCTCGCAGGGCGTTGAGCGGACGATCATCGGCGTCATCGGCGAAGAAGATATTCTGCGCATCACTCCCCTGGAGGTTTTTCCCGGCGTCGAGAAAGTGCTGCCCGTCCTCAAACCGTACAAGCTTGTCAGCAGAGAGTTCAAACCGGAATCAACCGTCGTCGCCGTGAAAGGGGTTCGGATCGGATCACGGTCGATCCAGATTGCCGCAGGGCCGTGCGCGGTCGAGAACAGGGAGATGCTGTTTGCCACGGCGAAGGCTGTCAAGGCGGCCGGCGCCGGCATGATCCGGGGCGGGGCGTTCAAGCCGCGCACATCCCCTTACACTTTTCAGGGACTGGGGGAAGAGGGGCTCAAGTATCTTCGTGAGGTGAGCGACGCCACGGGTATGCCGGCGGTAACCGAATGTATGGACCCGCGGGATGTGGCCCTCGTGGAGAGTTACGCCGATATCATCCAGGTGGGTGCGCGGAATATGCAAAATATTACGCTTCTGCGAGAGTTGGGCCAGGTGAAGAAGCCGATTCTCCTCAAGCGGGGGATGATGTCCACAGTGAAGGAACTGCTCATGTCGGCGGAGTACATTCTCTCGAATGGGAATTTTAATGTCATCCTTTGCGAGCGCGGTATCCGAACGTTTGAGGACGCCACGCGGAATACCCTGGACCTCAGCATGGTGCCGCTCGTCAAACGCCTGAGTCACCTGCCGGTATTTGTCGATCCGAGCCATGGCACCGGGGTGAGGGAGCTTATCGAGCCGATGTCGATCGCCGCGATCGCCGCGGGAGCCGACGGACTCATCATAGAGGTCCACATAAATCCGGAGGCAGCGCTCTCGGACGGCGCGCAATCGCTCACGCCGGATGAGTTTGCCCGGCTGATGAAAGGATTGGCACCTGTGGCAAAAGCGGTGGGACGAGAACTACAGTAGCTAGTAGTTAGTAGCTGGTAGTGAGGGAAGCCGGAAGATGTATTCGCTGGTAACTGGTAGCTAGTAGCTAGGGAAGAAAACCTTTTAATACATCATCCCCTAGCTACTAACTACTAACTACTAACTACTAACTACTGGCTACTTGATTATATTGATCTACACGTTACTATGTATCTGATGAAACAAGGCTGGCGCATAACTTTCATATGGAGGAAAACATGATAGGCAAGGCGATACGGCTGGAACGCATCATCAACAGAGTGAGCAAGAGGACAGTTATCATTCCGATGGACCATGGCATGACAATGGGGCCGATACCCGGCCTTTGCGATATCAAAACAACTATCAATAAGATCGTCGAGGGGGGTGCCAACGCCATCCTTCTGCACAAGGGCGTGGTTGAAGCGGGGCACAGGGGAGGAGGGAAGGATGTGGGGCTGATTGTGCATCTCTCCGCCTCTACGTCGTTGAGCCCCTATCCGAATACCAAGGTGCTCGTATGTACTGTTGAGGAAGCGATCCGCCTTGGCGGTGATGCGGTGAGCATACATATAAATCTCGGCGACTGCATGGATACGGCGATGATACGCGATGCGGGAGAGGTTTCCAAGGCATGCCGCGAGTGGGGTATACCGCTCGTTGCCATGATGTACACGCGCGGGGAGAAGATCAAGAATCAGTTTGACGTGAAATATGTGAAGCACGCCGCCCGCGTCGGCGCGGAGCTCGGGGCGGACATCGTGAAGGTAAACTACACGGGGAGTCCCGAGACGTTCAGGGAAGTTGTCGATGGATGCCCAGTACCCGTTGTTATCGCGGGAGGGGAGAAGGTCGAGACGGACGAAGACCTGCTCAAGATGGTCGAAGGAGCTCTGTGTGCCGGAGCGGCGGGCGTGTCAATAGGGAGGAACGCTTTCCAGCATAAAGATCCGATCAGGGTTGTGCAGGCGATCTGCAAGATGACGCACGGAAATATGCCGATGGGAAAAGCACTGGAATACCTTAAGAAGTAGCTAGTAGTTAGTAGCTAGTAGCTAGGGGAAAGGATAAATTAGACTAGGGAAGTAGCTCGTAGCGAGTGGCCAGTAGCTGGGCGGAAGCTTTGTTCATCTCCCTAACTACTAACTACTAATTAAATGGGGTTTTATGAAAAAAATTTGGATCAAAGTAATCCCCTGGAACAAATCCGTAATCACGGTCGCCTTGGAGAGTGGAGCGGACGCGGTGGTGGTGGAGAAGGGGAAGCCTGCGGAGGTCAGAAAGCTCGGACGCCTCACGACGGTAGCGCCGGACGGCGATATCAAACTCGGCGAGGATGTTGTCGAGATCGAGATCAAGAGCAAGGCCGACGAAGAGGAGGCGCTTCGTCTGAGTAAAACCAAAACCGTTGTGGTGAAATGTCGCGATTGGAAGATTATTCCGCTTGAGAATCTCATCGCGCAGACAAAAGGGTTATTCGCCGAGGTGAGAGACGCGGCAGAAGCGCAGACCGCCGTGCAGATTCTGGAACGGGGCGTCGAGGGAATTGTTCTTCATTCGGATGATATCAACGAGATCAAGCGCACGATAAAACTGGTGAAGCAGGAATCGACGCGCCTGCAACTATGCGCGGCGAGGGTCACCCGGGTAAAGCAGCTCGGGATGGGTGACCGGGTATGTGTTGATACCTGCGCGAGCATGGGAATGGGGGAGGGGATGCTGGTGGGAAATTCCAGCGCCGCGATGTTCCTTGTCCACGCGGAGAGTATTGAGAACCCATACGTCGCACCGCGCCCCTTCAGGGTAAACGCCGGCGGTGTGCACGCGTACACACTGTTGCCGGAGGGAAAGACGAAATACCTCTCTGAACTAAAAACGGGAGACGACGTGCTGACTGTCCGGTATGACGGCGCGACGCAGCCAGGCATCGTGGGCCGGGCAAAAATCGAGAAGCGCCCCATGCTTCTGATCGAGGCGGAGGCAAAGGGCAAGCCGATCTCGCTCATCCTCCAGAATGCGGAAACCATACGTTTGGTGAAACCTGACGGAAAGCCGATTTCGGTGGTGGAGCTGGAACCGGGCAGCGAAGTGCTTTCGTACCTTGAGGATGCGGGGCGGCACTTCGGGGTTAAGGTTGAGGAGACGATAACGGAAAAGTAGTTAGGGATTAGTAGCTAGGGATTAGGGGTAGCGTTTCCCCTAGCCCCTAACTACTAACCCCTAATTACTGGATTGCGTGAGCGCTGATAATGAGAGATCGCGGATGAAAATGCACTCTATTGACAAGCTCTGTATAATCGGCCTCGGTCTCATCGGCGGATCGATCGGTCTCGCTGCGCGTGAGAGACGAATTGCCCGGAAGGTCTACGGCCTCGTGCGGCGGCAATCATCCATTGAGGAGGCGCGCAGGGGGAAAGTGGTAGAAGTCGCGACCATGGATCCTGAGGAGGCGGTGCAGGATTCAGATCTCGTCATTATCGCGACACCGATCAGCTCGATGGAACGGATTGCGACATCGATTAAACCCTATCTGACGTGTGGAACTATTGTGAGCGATGTCGCAAGCAGCAAAAAACAAGTTGTTCGGAAGCTCGAGAAGATTTTTCATCCTGGGATTCGGTTCGTCGGCGCTCACCCGATTGCCGGTTCGGAACGACAGGGGATGCAAGCGGCGCGGGCGGCCCTCTTCGAAGGCGCCCCCTGCATTCTTACCCCGACCCACGGAACAGACAAAGACGCGCAGAAAAAGATCGTCAAGTTCTGGACAGCCCTCGGCTGCCGAGTGAGCATCCGTAGCCCCCGCGAGCACGACCGCATCGTAGCAGCGATAAGCCACCTACCGCACTTTCTCTCCGCCTCGCTTGTCAACGCCGCCGTCAAGGCGCTGAAGGGAGAAAAAATGGTTCTCGACTACGCGGGGAGCGGCTTCAGGGATACCACACGCGTCGCGGCGAGCGACGCGGAGATGTGGGTGGATATCGGCATGGACAACGCCGATGAAATCCTCCACGCCATAGGAGTACTTGAGGAGCAGCTTGCCGTTCTTGAGAAAGCCTTGAAACGCGGCAACCGCCCTGCCGTTCGTTCCCTTCTTTCGCGTGCCCGCACCATCCGACGTAAGTTTAATTCGACTCCCGCGGACGGCTGAAGCCGCATCTAAACACAAACGTGTGCGGCGCCAGTTGGTCCTGAAGAATATACCAAAGGAATATTGACGATATTCATAATTGAGGTATATATGTAATTGAGACACTACGCGTTTGCCTAGGCACAACCTAAATACTAAGTTCATCTCATAGGAATTTGAATTTTATTTCTGGATTAAGCTATTGGCAATCAAGAGGTTAAATGCAAGAGGGTGGAAGCTATAATTAGGCCTTCATGGGCTCCAAGCCCAAGCTTGTAGCCGAGGCTTTAGCCTCGGCGCGGCGCAGGGTCAATGGAATGGAACTATTAAGGGCTTGTAGCCGAGACTTAAGTCTCGGCTACTTTCTGAGAAGCACCCCCCACCCTAACTCTTCCTTCGGCTTCGCTCAGGACAGGCTCCCCTCAAGGGGGGAGGGGCTAGATAATAACTTGAAGCCTTCGCTCTAACGCAAGATGGGTGAGTTTTTAAGCAGCAGGCGCAGATCGTTTCCATACCATTGGTGGAAGAATCAGGAGGGAGCGGTAGTGATTTCTTTTGCGCGTCTTCGTCGCAAGGGGATAATCATCCCGGCGGTAAAGTCCGGCGAGGCATTCCTTGACCTGTCTCGCCTGGTGACGGATATCTCATCGGAGGTCATCGCCGGGGGATTGCTCGATGATTTGAATCTGGCGGGCTTAGCCTTCGTCGATGGCGATTTCACATTCGAGGCACCGATTGCAGATGTCAGGCAGATTGCCGCCACGGGTTTCAACTATAAGCAACACATAGCCGAGATGAAAGTGCCGACACCGACGGAGCCTGATGTTTTTTAAAATCTCATGCCTCCTTGACGGGGCCGTTCGATCCGATCCGGCGGGGCCCCAACCCCGGGGTGAAGCTTGATTGGGAAACAGAACTCGGGGTGGTGATCGGCCGGCGGGCGGAGGATATCTCCAGGGAGGAGGCCAGCGCCTGTATTTCCGGGTATGTGTGCGTAAACGACATCTCGGACCGCGCGACCCAGATTGATGCCGGTGGTCCGCGTCATAGGGTACGCGCCAAATCGCGGAGCACCTACTGCCCGGTGGGGCCGTATCTAGTCCGCGGGATTGACCCGGGACAGATCGATGTATGGACGAAGGTTAACGGTACCATCGAGCAACAGGGCAACACCCGCGACATGCTTTTCGACGTATACGAGCTCGTGGCGTACATATCTCACTACGTGCCATTATCGCCAGGGGATATAGTGGCCACGGGCACGCCGTCCGGGGTGGGGATGGGGAAGAACCGCTTCCTTAAACCGGGCGATATCCTGGAATGCGGGATCACGCATCTGGGCAGCCAGAGGCATGAGATTGTCGATTAGCGTTGCGGTACGATAGAAAATCAGGGTGTGCAGACAGCAGGGACAATGATTAGCGGCGTGTTGCTCAAATAGCATAAAATAGAAAATTGTCATTGCGAGGAGTCCCGTTTATCGGGACGATGTGGCAATCCTAATCAAAATGCCATAAAAAACGAGATTGCTTCTCCCACCCTTCGGGTGGGATCGCAAGGACACGGTGATCACGATTTGGGCAACACGCCGTTAGGAACTGACATAAGTAATTGAGAAAGGCGGAAAATGTCATCACGGGACACTGAATTTGACAGACAACTGGAAAACCTGCTCCGGAAGGGCTATCCAAAGCTCGCGCGAATATCGCAAAAACAATTCATCAGGAAGATCGAACCTCTGCGCAAGGGCTTCGGAAAGCTTGCCGTTGCCGGCGATAGAACTAAAAGGGGAAGAATCCCATTTGTCATTGTCGTCAAATCTGACCTGGTGAGTCCAGAGTCCGCTATGCCGTTGGTGGAGGTTAAGGGAAATGCGGGGTCGGTGAATATGCACCCTGTCGAAGCAAGCAGCTTCAAAACTATTCCGGATGTCGATATCCCGAGTGGCACGGTCTATCTATTGTTAGATGTCGATACAGGCAAGAAAACGCTCAATCTGACGCCGGCACGCGCATTGAAGACCATCTTGAGACAGAAGCGCTCTCCACTGATCATTGATGAGGGCGTCGCTCTGGCCATCCAATTCCCCGAAGTGCTGCACGACAAGAAAAGCTTCAACTGCTACTCGATTCCTGGCTCTCGTCGTGATGATCAGAGGGTGCCGGCAATGTGGATAAGCTGCGGGAAACCCAGACTGGGCTGGTGCGGGGATAACAATCCGCATACGTGGCTGTGCTCAGCCTCATGCGGCGGAAGAGCGGGTGTATGAATATGCTCAAGACCCGGTCGCAACTATTGACTATAATATTGCAGAGAACAAGCGGCTCACGCTGACCTATGAAGTAGCCTATGTTGCATGAGAGTACACTGATAATTGAAAAGAGGCTCTCTTTCGTTTTGTGTGGGTGATTCAAGTTACCCCTCCCCCCTCCGAAGGGGGGAGGCTAGGAGGGGGATGACTACGGTTACAGGTTTAAGGTGTAAGATTGAAAATTCACTTACATTAAACTTTACACTTTCTCAGGGGGAGGGGATGATATTTCTACCCACACAAAACGAAAGAGAACCTGAAAAGAAAAAGGAGGTCGCATGGAAACAAAAGAGGCGAGGGAGATTATCAAGGGCGCGGGTTACGGGATTATGGCTACTGACGTTGACGGGCAGCCTCGGGTTCGTCCGATGGCGTTCGTGGTCACCGATGATTTCAGGCTGCTGAGTTCCACTTTCAGACAGAGCGGCAAGGCGAAAGAGCTTGCCAAAAATCCGCGCGTGGAAATCTGTTTTGTAGACGGCCGTAAATACCAGCTCCGGGTTGAAGGACGAGCGGACATCTCGGGCGGGCCGGAGAAGAAGCGCGAGCTCCTCGCTCTAAATCCATATATAAAGAAACATTTCAAGGACGAGAACAACCCCGAGTTCGTTCTCATCGAAATCGTCCCGACCCGCGTGCGCTGGATGCCTCCCGGCTTCGGCGAATACCGTCCAGTGTAATTGAAGTAACGGGTCGCTTATGGGTGGTAACCTTCCACTTGTCATCCCCGCACTTCGACTGCGCTCAGTGTAAACTCGATCGGGGAGCTAGCGTAAAACCTGGACTCCTGCTTTCTTAGGAGTGACATGCTCGCTCCTGTAACTGAGAAGGTGTGAAAAAATAGTGATTTTGTCATTGCGAGACCCCAAGGGGCGTGGCAATCTCTTTGTAACTACTTGTAAATACTTGTATCTACTTGTAACAGATTGCTTCGCTGCGCTCGCAATGACAGATTAGACCTGTTTTTAATTTTTTACACCTTCTGACCAATTAATTTTCCATGTCTATTTCTGTGATATAGAGTTATGATCAAAGATGTTTTTGATCATATCATATTGCTGGCCAAGGAATTATCGAATACGTCTTTCAATATGTTGATGCCAGAGGAGGAAGCGCATTATGAAAGGTGAGATTGAAGAATCTGCGGCATCACACGCCGCTGATCAAGGAGGACTACTGTTTTCCTGCCGGGCTGATCTTCGTCTCGCACTTCGTGACTATGAGTGACTTCACAGGAGAAATCATAGCCGGAATGCTTCCCGCGGAATTGCTGCAGCGTCTGGGATTGCAGACAAAACATCTCGACCACGCGCGACAGATATACTTTGAAAGTCAAAAGAGCGCATGGTCCTGCTTCGGTGCTGCATCAACAACGAAAGGAAGGGGTAGAGGTTTGAGGCCATGTCGTGTAACTTCATAATAATAATGAGATGACGGAATATCCATACGGGATATCCGGAAAGGGGGAGGGGAGATGAGAAGATTTATCGGAGCGACGGTGGTTTTTATTATTGCAGCGTTCTTATGTGGCTGCTCTGTGTTCAGCAGCAAGTCCAAGGAAACAGACGCGAAGAAAGAGCGGAAGGTCAAGGTGTTGGGGATCCCGCTTATTGAGACCAAGGAGAAGGTTGAAAAGTAATGGCAATAGCCTGGATTATTCATCAGATGCATAAAAGGTAATGCATCACTTAGGGGTGGTACATTGCTGAATATGTTATTCCTGCCCCCGTTTTCACGAGGGTAAACTTCAGCAGGAATCCAGGTTTAATAATGGATCCCCGCTCGAGTTTACACTGAGCGCAGTCGAAGTGCGTGGATGACAAGTAAAAGGGATACCACCCATAAGTGACCCATTACTATAAAAGAGCAATTCTAAAAGCCTAATATAGGTAACCGCAGATTGCGCGGATTGGGCGGATTACACAAGAGAATCCGCGTAATCCGCGGTTAAAACATTAAAGGTTGGTGAATAGAGCAGGATAGAATTCGCCAAACAATTATTTCATGGAAAAGGAAAATATGAGTTTCCGCGAAAGATATCGTAACTTATTGCACCGAGCATGGATTAGCGGAAATTCGTGATTGACAAGTTGGTTTGGAGTTGATAGCTTATTCAGAATTGGGATGAGGCAGAGCAACGCCCCCGGGAGATAGCGAAGTAAATATGATAAAGGGAGGTACGGGTATAATGGTGTTTGAAGATCAATTGGATGCGTCCCTTCTCGATAAGGGTATGGAGGAGCGCAAAAAGAAGGAAGAGCAGCGCGCGGAGATGAGCAAGCTCTACGCGGAATCCCTGAAGGATATCAAAGCAGGGAAGATCGTGGAGGGGACTATCATTCGTAAAGGGGAGGGTTACGTCCTCGTGGACATCGGATACAAGTCCGAGGGGGCCATTCCCATCGAAGAGTTTACAAACAGGGACATGATCAAGGTGGGGGACAAGGTCCAGGTTTACGTCGAATCAAGAGAGGACCAGGACGGCACGGTGGTTCTGTCGAAGGCAAAAGCCGATAAGATGAGTCACTGGGAAGAGGCAGTGAATCTCTGCAAAGAGGGCAAGATTGTCACAGGGAAGATCGTGCGGAAGGTGAAGGGCGGTATGATGGTCGATATCGGACTGGAGGCGTTCCTGCCCGCATCCCACGTCGGTCTCCGGCATGTGAAAAACCTCGATGGTTTCCTCGGGAAGGAACTCGAGTTCAAGGTGATCAAGATCAATCCGGACCGAAGAAATGTGGTGCTGTCGCGGCGTGCGTTGCTCGAAGAGGAGAGGAAGCATCAAAGAGAAAAGGTCTTCGCAACCCTGAAGGTGGGCGACATTGTCGAGGGAATGGTGAAGAATATCACGGACTTTGGCGCCTTCGTGGACCTGAATGGCATAGATGGGCTCCTGCACATCACGGACATGAGCTGGGGGCGCGTGAATCACCCTTCGGAAATTTGCGCGGTTGGAGATAAGATCAAGGTCCAGGTGTTGGAGTTTGACAAAGAGAGGGAAAGGATCTCGCTCGGCCTCAAGCAGCTCACTCCCAATCCGTGGAGCACGATCGAGGAGAGATATCCGGTTGGAGCAAAGGTCAAAGGGCGGGTAGTGAATATAGTCCCTTACGGCGCTTTCATCGAGCTGGAGAGAGGCATCGAGGGCCTCGTTCATATTTCAGAACTTTCATGGACCCGCAAGGTCGGCCATCCGTCGGAGGTGCTGGGCATCGGAGATACCGTGCAAGCAATGGTCCTCAGCATTGATAAGGAAGCGGAGAAGATTTCGCTGGGATTGAAACAGATCGAAGCGAATCCGTGGACGGTCGCAGAGGAGAAATACCCTGTCGGGACCGTGGTCAAGGCAAGAGTTCGGAATATCGTTCCCTACGGCGCTTTTGTAGAGCTCGATGAGGGGATTGAAGCCCTCGTCCACATTTCGGATATCTCCTGGACGAGGAAGCTTAACCACCCTTCCGAGGTTCTTAAAAAAGGCGAAATAGTGGAAACGAAAGTTCTCTCGGTTGATCAGGAGAACCAGAAGATTTCGCTCGGCATCAAGCAGATGAAACCCAACCCATGGGATGATGTGGACAGGAGATACAGGGTGGGCGATGCGGTCTCCGGCACCATCACCAATGTTACGGGCTTCGGCCTTTTTGTGGAGCTCGAGGACGGAATCGAGGGACTGGTCCATATCTCGCAGATTCCTAAGAGGCCCGAAGAGGATCTCAAGACTCGATACAAGGCGGGCGACCGGGTGAAGGCGAAAATACTCCGCATCGATCCCGAGGAAGGGAAGATCGGCCTGAGCATCAAGGAACATATGGACGATCTTGAGCGCGGGCAGTGGAGCGAGGCAACCAGGGAGACCGAGGTTCGTGCGGGGAGACCTGAGCCGGACGTGATCAACCCAGTGCTCTCAGAGGATATTACCTTACCCCCCATTACGGAGAGCGACCAGGAGAAGAGCAAGTTCTGATCAGATTGCCTTTTCGGCTGTAAATCCCTCTGTTCTGTTATCCACCCTCTTGCCTGGAGGATCCTGATGAGCGACAGTCGAAACATCGGTGCAGAGATCGCCTTGATCCGCAAAGGCACGGTGTCCCTTGAGACGGAGACAGAGCTCAGGGAGCGCCTTGCCGAGGGCAAACCCCTCAAGATCAAGCACGGAGTCGATCCGAGCGCTCCGGATATACATCTCGGCCACACCGTTGTACTGAACAAGCTCAAGAGTTTTCAGGAACTCGGGCATGAGATTATTTATATTATTGGTGATTTCACCGCCCGGATTGGGGATCCCAGTGGCAGATCCAAGACCAGACCGCAGCTCAGCGAAGCTGAGGTAAAAAGAAACGCCGAGACATACACGCAGCAGGTGTTCAAGATCCTGGATCCAAAGAAGACAAAGGTCCTCTTCAACAGTCAGTGGCTCGGCAAACTCAGTTTCGAGGATATCATCAGGCTCGCATCGAAGCTCACTGTCGCACAGATGCTCCAACGGGACGATTACGCCAAGCGCTACTCAGGTGGGGTTCCGATTTCTCTTCATGAGTTCCTCTATCCCCTCGCCCAGGGATATGACTCGATTCATATCAATGCGGATCTGGAGATCGGCGGGACCGATCAGACCTTCAATCTTCTCCTAGGTCGCGAGCTTCAGAGGGCTTACGGGCGCCGGCCGCAGGTGATCATGACCATGCCGCTCCTCGAGGGCATCGATGGTGTTGAAAAGATGAGCAAGAGCCTCGGCAACTACATCGGGGTCACAGAGCCGCCATTTGAGATATTCGGAAAGATAATGAGTATATCGGACGATCTCATGGCGAGGTATTACGAGCTTCTGACGGAGCATGACTATACTGTCGTCAAGAAGGATATCCCTCATCCTCGGGATCGGAAGATTGAACTGGCGTGCGAAATTGTGAAGCGTTTTCATGGCGAGAGAGCGGCGGAAGAGGCGCGGGAAAATTTCCGGCGGACATTTGCGCAGAAGCGTGTTCCGGAAGACGATTCATGGGTGAAGGTTCTGAGGATCAAACCGGGCGCGCACAAATTGACAGAGCTCATAAAGGACTGCGGCTTTGCGGAGAGCACGTCGGAAGCGCGGCGATTGATAACGCAAGGAGCGGTGAGGATTAACTCTGTGAAGATACTGGATGAGAAGGCTGCTGTGGAATTTGCGCGGGGAAAGAAGGAGCCGGATATTCTGAAAGTTGGGAAGAAGAATTTTGCAAAAATCGAGGTACAGGACTAGAATATTTATATGGAGTTCATAATTAGCACCCGTGGAAGATGATATATACTCAAGGGAAAAGCAAAAAATCTTCCAAATACGAAAATTGTTGTTGACATAAAATAGCGAGAGTGCTAACATAGTTAAGAATCAAAAAGGGACACGCCCTAAGAAATGTCAGAAAGCTCTTAGGTAAACATTGGCGATGTACAATTGATTCGATGGATATGGCATCCTTCGGATGTCATTTTTTTTCGTCAGGTTTAAGTTGGTATTCGATCTTTGAAAATTGGATAGTGCGATGCGCCGGAAATCGAGCCAACGTCAACCCGCCCTGGGACCTTTCCCAGGGCATACGAAACTCTCTACGGAGAGTTTGATCCTGGCTCAGAACGAACGCTGGCGGCGTGGATTAGGCATGCAAGTCGAACGGTCTCGAAAGAGACAGTGGCGAAAGGGTGAGTAACACGTGGGTAATTTACCCTCAAGACGGGAATAACTCCGCGAAAGCGGAGCTAATTCCGGATAACACCGTACCGTCGCATGGCGGAACGGTTAAACGCGCCCGCAAGGGTGACGCTTGAGGATGAGCCCGCGTCCTATTAGCTTGTTGGCGGGGTAATGGCCCACCAAGGCTATGATGGGTAGCTGGCCTCAGAGGGTGGTCAGCCACACTGGGACTGAGACACTGCCCAGACTCCTACGGGAGGCTGCAGTCGAGAATCTTCCGCAATGGGCGAAAGCCTGACGGAGCGACGTCGCGTGGAGGATGAAGGCCTTCGGGTCGTAAACTCCTGTCAGTCCGGATGAAATCTGCAATTATGTAGATTGACAGTACGGGCAGAGGAAGCTCCGGCTAACTCCGTGCCAGCAGCCGCGGTAATACGGAGGGAGCGAGCGTTGTTCGGAATCATTGGGCGTAAAGGGCATGTAGGCGGTTTTGTAAGTCGGATGTGAAATCCCACTCCTCAATAGTGGAATTGCATTCGAAACTCGCAAGGGGGGCACTCTAGGGAGACTGCCCCAGTCAATGGGGAGGAAGGTGGGGATGACGTCAAGTCCTCATGGCCCTTATGCCCCGGGCTGCACACGTGCTACAATGGCCGGTACAATGGGTAGCAACACCGCGAGGTGTAGCAAATCTCCAAAAACCGGCCCCAGTTCAGATTGAAGTCTGCAACTCGACTTCATGAAGCCGGAATCGCTAGTAATGGCGGATCAGCTACGCCGCCGTGAATACGTTCCCGGGCCTTGTACACACCGCCCGTCACATCACGAAAGTTGGCTGTACCCGAAGTCACTGTACCAACCCGCAAGGGGGGAAGGTGCCGAAGGTATGGTCAATGATTGGGATGAAGTCGTAACAAGGTAGCCGTACCGGAAGGTGCGGCTGGATCACCTCCTTTCTAAGGACGACAAGACGAAGGCGAGATTTCTTCGCGCATCGCACTACTCAGTCTTCAAGGATAGCTCTTTGAATACATGGTGGAGCGCAGGCTGGAACTACGGCAAAGAATGTTTAAAGTGTAAAGTGTAACGTGTTCGATGGAGAATACCTTAAACTTTAAACCTTAAACTTTCCTTGCTGTAGTTCGGGCCTGTAGCTCAGTTGGTTAGAGCGCGCCCCTGATAAGGGCGAGGTGGGTAGTTCGATTCTACCCAGGCCCACCAGTACTACGGTAACAAAAGTGTAAAGTTTAAAGTGTAAAGTAAATATCCTTTAAACCTTACACATTAAACTTTTGTTGCTGTATTTGGGGGCTGTAGCTCAGTTGGGAGAGCGCCAGCTTTGCAAGCTGGATGTCAGGGGTTCAAATCCCCTCAGCTCCACCAGACCTACGGCAAAAAAAGTGTAAGGTTTAAAGTTTAAGGTGTTAAAGGTCTCTATACATTAAACCTTACACTTGCTTTGCTGTAGTACAGTTCTTTGACAATTGGATAGAGAACTTCAATTTGCCGAGAAGTTCAGCGGAAATTGGTTAAGCTACTAAGAGCTTACGGTGGATGCCTTGGCAGCAATAGGCGATGAAGGACGTGGCAAGCTACGAAAAGCCTCGGGGAGCCGCAAGCAGGCTTTGATCCGGGGATGTCCGAATGGGGAAACCCATCTCGAGTAATGTCGGGATATCCGGCGCACAACGCCGGAAGCAATACTGGGAGAAGTGAAACATCTCAGTAACCCACGGAAGAGAAACCGAAATGGTATTCCCTGAGTAGCGGCGAGCGAAACGGGAAAAGCCTAAACCCTGCATGAAGTATAGCCTGCATGTGTTTTCATGCGGGGGGTAGAGGGAGCTGGTCGCCCTGTGATGCAGAACAGAGGGCCTGTTACAAACCAAACCTGTAGCCGAATCCTCTGGAAAGAGGAATCAAAGAAGGTGATAATCCTGTAGGCGAAACGGGCGAGGCAGGCTGGACTAGCCACCCAAGTAACACGGGACACGTGAAACCCCGTGTGAATCTGGGCCGACCACGGCCTAAGGCTAAATACTAATTGCTGACCGATAGTGAACTAGTACCGCGAGGGAAAGGTGAAAAGTACCCCGGTGAGGGGAGTGAAATAGTACCTGAAACCGTTTGCTTACAAGCAGTCGAAGCACTATAGCCACTTGAGCAATCAAGCGGCGATGTGTGACGGCGTGCCTTTTGCTTAATGAGCCGGCGAGTTACTATGCGCGGCAAGGTTAATCCCGCTATGCGGGAGGAGCCGTAGCGAAAGCGAGTCCGAAAAGGGCGAATATAGTCGCGCGGAGTAGACCCGAAGCCGGGTGATCTACCCATGGCCAGGGCGAATCTTTGGTAAAACAAAGTGGAGGCCCGAACCTTTGCACGTTGAAAAGTGCCTGGATGAGCTGTGGGTTGGAGTGAAAAGCTAATCGAACTCGGTGATAGCTGGTTCTCCCCGAAATAGCTTGAGGGCTAGCCTCGTAAAATGGGCAGCGGAGGTAGAGCACTGAATGGTCTAGGGGCCTTACCGGGCTACC
>JAPLCW010000166.1 GCA_026392015.1 Candidatus Auribacterota bacterium
CGAGCATGAACAGCTGTGAAAAGATATTCTACGTAATAACTGAGTTTCTTAATGAGCGTTGGCGAACCCGAAGGTATCTCTATTTTAAGGAAATAGAACTTATACCGACAAATATCCCTAAAAGAAATGCTGCGTAATGAATGAAGGAGAGCCTATTTAATTTGCATAAAACTATTTGCTTTACCCGCGGCACCTGTTGCATTGACGCGGCCTTAACAAAGCGGTATAATACACCGCTCGATGATCGGAGAAAGACTTTTTATGGATGATGCGCGCGACAACCTTTATCTCTCCGTGGTGGTGCCCTTGTATAACGAGGGAGAGAATGTCACCCGTTTCTACGAGCGGCTGAAGCCCGCCCTTGAGAAGCTGGGGCGGTCCTACGAACTCCTCCTGGTGGATGATGGCTCAATGGACACCACCTTCGACCGCCTGAGAGAAATCTGCGCCCGGGACAGGTCTGCGCGCGCAATCCGGTTCCGCAGGAATTTCGGCCAGACCGCCGCCATGGCTGCGGGCATCGACCACGCCCGCGGCAGCGTCATCGTGACCATGGACGGCGACCTCCAGAACGATCCGCGGGATATTCCCCTGCTACTCGACAAGGTCGAGGAGGGATACGATATTGTGAGCGGATGGCGCGCAGACAGGAAGGAGCCTTTTTTTACCAGACGCCTCCCTTCGGTCGTTGCGAATAAGCTGATCTCGATCGTGTGCAGGTGTACTCTCCACGATTACGGCTGCACTCTCAAAGCATACCGGCACGATGTGATATCCAAGATCGGTCTCTACGGAGAGCTCCACCGCTTCATTCCCGCTCTCGCGACCGGTATCGGCGCTTCGATTACCGAGGTAAAGGTGCGACACTTCCCGCGCACGCGGGGTGCGTCGAAGTACGGGATCATGCGCACCTTCCGTGTCTTCATCGACCTCTTCACCGTCAAGTTTTTCCTCAGTTTTGCGACACAGCCGATGCGCATCTTCGGCCTGATCGGTTTCAGTTCCGTATTCTTAGGATTCGTGTTCCTCGCCTACCTCGCGTACGTCAAGCTCGTTCTCCTGCACCCGATCGCCGGCCGCCCGCTCCTTTTCATGGCCATGCTCCTTGTGCTTGGCGGCTTCCAGTTTATTACGATGGGGCTCCTGGGCGAGATGCTGACGCGAACACACCACGAGGTGGCGAAAAAGTCCGTGTACAAGGTGAAGGAGATACTTAACTAATCTGCCCAGAGGGGCTATACATACGAGGGACATATGAAATCAAATCTGTTTAAAATAACGGCGGTACTGATGGGGATATTCAGCTCACCCGCGCATGCTGCGAGCATCCACGCCTGGGTCGCCTACCCCGACGGCGGCAAGGTAGTATGCGGCTCACTCTCTCCCCAGGGCGTTCAAGGATTGATGGTTGTCGCGAAGGACGGCGCGGCCGATCTTCCGCCGGGCCTTACCCTGGGACCGGATAGTCTGCCCTCTCTTGTTTGGCTGGGAGAAACGGGTGATATTTTTTTCAGCGCATACAATGGGACGAACTGGTCACCCTCCAGAGTGATCGTCCCTTCCTTCGGGAACCATAGGGGAATTCCCTCTCTCGCCGTGAGCGGAATCGCCGTCGTCGCCTGGGCCGAATCGGGGAGCGGCGGATTTGAGGATATTTTCTATGCCGTGAGAACGGCGGAGGGATGGAGCGGACCTCGGCCCGCGCATGAGCCGAACAGCGTGCCCGATATCCTCCCTACTGCGTTCGCGTCACCGGAAGGTAAATTCGCCATTGTGTGGAAATCCCTTGACGGAAGTAATTATGTGGAGAAGCGCATCGGCGATCCCGCGGCTGTTCCTCGGGGCAGCGACCTTCCGGACGATCTGGCTGAATTGGCAATCGGGGCAGGGCTTCCATTGGAAACCGCGATTGCATCGCTAGGTGATGACGGCCGTGCGAGGTTGGCGTATCTCAAGCAGATCATTGACGAGCGGGAAAGGCGCGCCGCTCTGATGCTTGGGCTGTCGGATACACCCTTCCCCACGGAGACTCCCACGGAGACTCCCACCGGAGCCAGTCCTCCCCTCACCATGACCCCGACGGAAACCCCCACAGGCGAGCCCACCACCACTGCTCCTCCCGTCACGTCAACGCCGGCAGAAACGTCCTTACCGGCGACTGCGACGCCGGCTCCCCGACATGTCTATATCATTGCATTCGGCGACAGCATCACCTACGGGCGAGGGAGCAGCACGAATGGTCCCCGCACGGGTTACCCTGTGATTCTCGAGGGGATTCTCAACTACAACTTTGCTCCCACTAGATTTCACCTGATCAATGAGGGCTTGGGAGGCGAGCAAACAGATATGGGGCTCGGCCGCATTGGCGGGGTGTTGGACAGCCATCATGCAGACGGTATCCTCATCATGGAGGGGACGAATGACATGTTCTTCAACATCTCCTTTGAGACTGTCCAGGAGAATCTCAAACAGATGGCATTCCGCGCGAAGAGCCGCGGCGTGAGCCCGATTCTCGCGACGCTCATCCCCACCGTTCCCTCCCTCCGTCCGGCCCAGTATCAGCGAACCCGGAATTTTTACACCGGCGGATACGTGCAGAGCCTGTCACGCCTGTACGGCATTCCCTATGCAGACCAGTGGAACGCGTTCTGCAGCATTCCCTATTTCGCCAGTGTGCTGATGGACTGGTCCACGGGAAATCACCCCAACGATAATGGATACCGGTACGTCATGTCGCCGGAGTGGTATGCGACGATCACCCCCTATATCAATCCCTCCTTCCGGCCTGTCGGCCCCGTGCTCGCGCTCAGGGAGAGCGTGCAGGCTGTGACCCGTGGATCGATCGAGGACTTCGGCTATTCTCTTGTGCCCAGCAACGATCTTGTCAGGAATCTCGTCGACTGTTACGTGGCGCTAAGACATCCGGACGGAAGGCTGCTGGTATTCAACTCTTCATGGCAGTTGACCAGCGCGGTGACACCTGTGTTGCGCGGGGTGGTGCTCAGCAATGTTCCGCGATCCGGCTCCCTCCTCGAGCTTCCTATCACCACGAATTACTCTGCGGGGGCATATACGCTCTACCTGGTGATGGTGCGAAGTTTCAGGAATCCGCTGGACACCGGTTCATGGACTGGTTATGCGGACATTCATTTTACGGTACAGTAGGGACGGTTTCCGGTCACCGACTGCTGTCCCACAGCCATAAGGGGCTTGCGCCGCGTGCAGGGCGTACGGCGATCAGAGACCCTCGAATATTTATTCCCCTATGAAGATCGCCATTGATATCCAGCCGGCCCTCCTGACGCGCGCGGGTATCGGCCAGTACACCTATTATCTCGCGAAATATCTCCCGGTCGCGAGTCCCTCCGACAGTTTCACCGGCCTCGCATTCGGAGGGGCGGAAGAAGAGATCGGGGAGCTCAGGACCCCCAATTTTCGAATCCGCCATTTCCGGGGCATTTCCCGCAGGGGAATGAATCTTCTCTGGAAAACGATGCACTGGCCTCCGGCGGATCTGTTTACCGGGGCGGTCGACGTTTTTCACTTCCCGAGCTTTGTCGCACGCCCCCTCCGCTCCGGGAAGACGGTGGTTACCATTCACGATCTCGCATTCAAGAGAATGCCTGAATGCTCTGAACCCAAAAATGCTGCGTTCCTGACTCGTCATCTTCCCCGCACGCTCGAGCAAGCGGCTCTGGTGATTGCGGATTCCGAATTCACTGCGAAAGAGCTCGTGGAGTTCTATGCGTATCCTCGAAAGAGGGTGCGCGTGATTCCGCTTGGCGTCGAAGAATCTTTCCATCCCCGCGCGAAGTTGTCGGATCGGCTTCGCGGGATTCTCCCGGAGCGCTACATGCTCTTTGTCGGGACAATCGAGCCGAGAAAAAATATCGGGACACTCCTCGAGGTTTACGCGCTCCTGCGCAAAACGCGTAGAAATGTGCCCGCACTCGTCATTGCGGGGCATGATGGCTGGCGCGGCGAGGGGGGGCGGATTGCACGGCTCATCGAACGACTCTCCCTCCACGATTCGGTAATTCGTCTCAACTACGTGGCTGCGGCCGACCTCCCCGGTCTCTACGCCGCCGCGCACCTCTTTGTCTTCCCCGCGCTCTACGAGGGATTCGGCCTGCCGCCGCTCGAAGCTATGGCGAGCGGGGTACCGGTGGTCTGCTCAAATGCGGGATCGCTCCCGGAAGTGGCCGGAGACGCTGCCGCCCTGATTCCTCCTCGTGATCCGGAGAAGCTGGCGCAGGCAATAGCAATCCTCCTGGATGATACCGGCGCAAGGAGTTCCATGATCGCGAAGGGTCTCGCCCGGGCAAAAAAATTTACCTGGAGCGAAACTGCCCGGGGAACGATCGGGGCATACCGGGACGCGCTGAGTGAGGGCTGTGTTACGTAACTTCATGGCAGTTACCCGACACATCGTGAACGAAAGCACTATCGCGGAGCCGCATAGTGAGCAGGGTATTGTATCCTGTCTGCCAATCTCTTGGGCAATGCCCTCTCTGTTACGGGTTCACCTCGGCGGGCCGTAAGTTGATCGCGCAATTCGGTTCTGTTTCGCTACTATGAAAACAGTTGTAATTACAGATGTTCATGCAAACCTTCCCGCCCTGAAGGCTGCGCTCAAAGCAATCTCTAAGGAAGGATATGATGCAATCTTTCATACCGGTGACGCGATTGCTATCGGGCCATACCCCGCTGAGTGTCTTGACCTGCTTCTCAATACGCCAAGAATACAGTTTGTTATGGGTAACCACGAGACTTACTTTGTAAATGGCGTTCCTGAACCACGGCCGGCGTGGATGAGCGCGGGGGAGGTAGAACACCAGCATTGGACACATGCACAACTCGCCCCAGGACTACGGTCAGTAATCTCACAATGGCCTTATATCCTCGACCATAACCTTGAAGGCGTTGCGACAACATTTATGCACTATGCACCCGAGCCCTTTATTCAGAAGCCGACCATAGCAGATTTGGATCGCCTGTTCAAGAAATATGATTCAAGGCTTATCTTTTATGGCCACCACCACGCATATTCAGACATGCAAGGGAGAGCGAGGTATATGAATCCTGGTTCGTTAGGATGTCATAGTACAGCCGTAGCAAGGTATTGCGTCGCTGAGTATCGTGAGGGGAATTTTACTATAACGTATCATGCGGTTCCTTATAGCGATACGGAGCTCTTCAGAACATTTGAGCAACGGAAGGTCCCTGACCGGCAAATTATTTATAAAACATTCTTTGGTGGAAGGTTTCAAGGTTGAGCAGGTATGGGTTTTACCCCTCTCCTGTGCATCGCACACTTATTAAGGGGAGCACTAATTGTTTTACATTGTGCATGTTACCCCCGCGAAAGCGGGGGTCCAGTAAATAGGTACCTGCGGCTGGATTCCCACTGGAGTTTACCCTCGTGACAACGGCGGCGGGAATGACATCAGATTGAAGGTGTAAAACTATTCATGCTCCGAGTAATAAGTGTGCGCTACACGTGGCAGGAAGGCCGCACTTTTTGTTTCATGACCGACTTTGCCCCCACAGTAATGGGGGGGAGGAAACATAATGTTATGTTGTAGGGGCGCGATCCTTCGGCAAGCTCAGGACAAGTTTTATCACGCCCGGGTTCGATAAATCGAACCCCTACAATAATAGTCCCCCCCAAGACTGACCCATTACCCCTCACATCAAAAACACATTCCCCGAACTTACATTTTTTGATAACCTAAACACCAAAGGGTTGTTACAAGCTGTATTTTGGATGGCGTTTTAGTTCTGTTAAGCCCAGGAGCGCATCTATGTTCGCTCGCTGCAGGTATCCCCGCCTGACGTTATCGATATTCCTCCCGCACCTCTCCCCTATATTCTTCTGTGCAATTATCGCAATTGCGCCATCTCTTTCCTCAGAAGAAAGCAAAGGCAAAACCGACAAAAACTCACCCCGCGGAAAACCCGGTGAGCCATACTACCAGTCATCGGAAACTGCGCCATGGTATGACTCCTACGGAAGGCTCCGCCATGGATACAAGGATGAGCCGATGAAACAGTATCCAGCCGGCAAGGAGCCGTATTATTACGGAAGCGATAGTGCGCCCTGGTATGATTCCTACGGAAGATTGAGGTATGGACCGCAGAGTACTGAGATGAATCAGCCACCGCCCGGTAAGGAGCCTTACAATCACTACAGCGACACCACGCCATGGTATGACTCCTACGGCCGTCTCCGCTATGGCCCGAAGGGAATCCCGGCTGCGGAGTATGGGCGTTTAAAGAACCAGAAGAAGTAGTGATACTACTGCCGGCTATTCCTCGGCGGAGCTAAAATATCCCCGTTTCCCTGAGGCAGAGCCTTCAGCTCCTAGTGTCTTGTCTCAGAAGTAGCTCGTATTTATTTGTCATTGCGAGCGTAAGCGAAGCAATCTCAATTCATTGTGATCCAATAGATTGCTTCGTCGCTCCGCTCCTCGCAATGACACAGCTTTATAAAACTATTTAAGGACATCACACAAGCTTGGGCAAAGGCGTTCGGATGTATCCAGATAGCAAATGCGACCCGCTCTTGTGAAAAAAAGGCTCGGGAGCAAAATCGTGGGGATGGCTTGACATGGACTTAATTGTGAGCGAAGGTGAATGTAGGCTAATTGAAATAGGGCAGTTATGGGGGTGCAACTTCTAAAAATATGCCACTGCTGCCCGCGTTTTCACGAGGGTAAACTCGGGCATGAGTCCATGCATTATGCTGGCGGCCCCCATGCGATGATGACAAGCGAATTGAGTTTCCCCGGCGATTGTTTCCTTGCCAATTAGCTTTGTATGAAATGTTATCTCCCAGAAGCTGCTCCAATCTGGTGCTCGCATGCCTCGATTTGGAACAGTAAGAAGTCAGGGGAGAGGGATTGTAGAGCAGGCTCTTTTCGATGTTGAGTTGTAATTATATGCAGTATAACGTGTTATATTTTGAAAAATATTTATTGAAATATCCGCGAGAATGGCACGGATTATGCTAATTTCAATAAGTTGGAAGGGAGGTGTGCGATGAGAAAGATTTTGGGTATCGCGCTTGTTCTTGTGATGATGTTCTTTTCTGGCACTGTGTTTGCTGCGCCACATGGCGGGGGTGGCTTTCACGGTGGCGGGGGCGGCTTTCACGGTGGCGGGGACGGCTTTCACGGTGGCGGGGGTGGGCATCATGGCGGCTGGGGCGGAGATCATGGCAGATGGGGAGGCTGGCACGGCCATCATGGTTACTGGGGTGGCGGCCATTACGGATGGGGTCCGGGCTGGGGCTGGGGTTATGGCGGACGGGGTCCCGGTTGGGGCTGGGGCCATGGCGGATGGGGCGGGTATGGCTACGGATGGCAGGCTCCTTATATCGTCGATTCAGCGCTGAACGCGGGAGTAGCGGCATACGCCATTCACGAAGCTTCTCAAAACTGGGACAATGGATATGATTATCCATCATATAACTATGCTCCGACATATGCGCCGACATACTCCTACCCGACATATTCTTCCTCTCCAGGCTATGCGCCATCGGTCAATTATGAGCCCATGGGAAGCCAGATCGTCACTGAGACGGTCACTATCGTTGAATGATACTGCCGTTCCGGATTGCGGGGCGGTGAATTCGGCTTTTGGAAAAACCTGATGCTGGTATTGTCCGCCAAGTCGAAAGCACCGCCCTTTTTCTTCTGAGGGTTGATTTCTCTCTGCGGAGCAAATAACAAAGAATTATCTGGATCAGGCCATAAACAGAGCAGACGTTCTCCCTAATTCATTGATGGCAAGCTAGATAAGTACAGGAACGTCCCTCGATAATAGCGGGGACTTTCTCTTTATATCAACTTGGCTTGCAGGTAGTTGGCGAAAACGTCTGCGTGGGAAATAAAATTGCAGGGAAGATCACCAAAAAAGTCGCGCGGAAAATAATCAAACTGCTAAACCTATGCTCCTCGACATGTCCAAAGAGCAATAAATTCGCCTTCTAGATGCGCAAGGCTCAGTTACCCTTCTCCTCTTTCTCAAAAGGGAAGATGGTACTCCAGTCGTCCCGCATGCTTATCACATTCCAATCGCGCACACGGGCTGCCTCAAGTACCTTCCTTGCGCCTTTATTATATTTAGGGTCTCCTGAAAAAGTCTAAAAAGAGTATATAATATATTGCATTGCAAGTAGATATGATTTACAATGCTCTCCGGAATGATGGCTAAACTGCACGGAAATTCGGGACAGGTGCCCGAAACCCGTGCAGTTATAC
>JAPLCW010000211.1 GCA_026392015.1 Candidatus Auribacterota bacterium
CCGAGAACAGCTTCAGCAAGCCATTCCCGCTATCCGCAACCCAGATCCTTCCGCTCCCGTCCACCGCAATGCCGCGGGGCGCGAAGAAGTCCCCTGAGAAACTAAGAATGTATTTCCCGTCCCCGTCGAACACCTGGACGCGCCCATTGAACGTGTCGGCAACGCACACTTTCCCGTCCTTCCCCACCGCGACGCCGCAGGGATCGTTAAACTGCCCGCGACCATCCCCTCGCCCGCCCCATGAGGTGACAAACAGTCCGTTCCGGTCTAACTTCTGTATCCGGTAGTTGCGAAAATCGGCGACATAAACATTCCCCTGGTCATCACAGGCGATCCCGCGGGGCTCGTTATATTCTCCCGGCCCCTCCCCCCAGGCGCCCTCGGAGATCCGGGCGGGGCGGACCGGCGAGGCAGTCGGGGTGGGAGATGCTCTATGTTCCTCATTTGAGGGAGTGGCCTCTTCGACCCGCGTGGGGGCGATGGGAGCATGGAGTCCCCCTCGCCGCGATAACTCCTCGCGGGATATTGCATATGTCCGGCACAATGGCGAGCCTCTGGAATGGTCAAAATAGTCCGGATCCAGTTTATACTGCTCGAGTTTCCCCTCCGGGAATGCCGTTTTGAGAATCCCGATAATCGCGTCCCCATCGCCTTCGGCGGGAACGCAGAACAGCGTCCCCTTGGGCCCCGCGCGAAGGGAAGGCAAAACCTTATTTTTCAGCTCTTCCTTCTGGAAGAATGTCACCGGCAGCTCCTTATGGCGCTCTAGTTCATTCTCAGGGAAAGCTTCCTTGAGAAGTTCGATAACCGCGTCCCCCGCGCCTATGGATGAAACGCCGAACACTGTCCCCTCGGGCCCGGCGCGAAGGGAAGGCAAAACCTCCTTTGCCGGCTCTCCCTTACGGGAGAATGTTACCGGCAGCTGCTCTTGCCCTGTCGGGCAATAGCTGCCGCAATATACCCACACATCCTCATCAATCTGGTGCGGCTCATAATTCAGATATATATAGTAATCCTGGATATTCTCACACACGATTTCAGCGATGCGCCGGTGTTCCGAGTGAGAGCGCTCCTCATAGACGACGGTGTGATAGTAGAAAGCGGCGAAGGCGGCCGAGGAAAATAGCACCAGGCCGGCAGCGGCAAGAAGATTCCGAAGGATCTTCAGCCTCGCCGGGAGAGCACGGGCAAGGGGAGCGCACCCGATCATCACCGACAGCGCAGCCATCATATAGATCACGGGATTTGCACAAATTATCCTCCGCGCAAAAACGTTGGGAGAAAAGATCGTCGGGATTACCCCGATGGCAAACCATAGAACCAGCAACGCGTATGTCGTGTCCCCCACCCTCGGGAGACACCACGCAAGCCCGCAGAGGAAAGCAATGCTCACCGGCCAGAGGAGGATTGCTCCTTCCTTTTCGAACCAACAATCCTGATCGGTGCTCTTCAGCAAAAGCGATTGCGCGAGCCTCATAGTATTCAATCCGGCGACCCGCAAAGATTGCGTGGCGTAATCGGCTCTCTGGTCAACATCATTGTTTATCAGACGGATTTCACCCACAGGACCGAACAGGCGTGTCCGGGGAGCTATCAACAACGCAACAACGATCAAAGTCAGGATTCCACCGAAGAGGTAGTGCCTCCAGTAGTCGCGATGCCGAACCATAGAGTAAAGCCAGAATAGAAAAAGGACAAAAACAATGAATTGCGCGCTGGGATAGATGTAGAAATCGAATGCCAGGGCAAACACCGCCAGTACCACCCAGCCCAGCTTCCTCCGCCGCAATGCGTTGACGACAAAATAAACGGACAATAGGGTAAATAATATCGCGATCGAGAAGATAACCTGCGTATACCGGGAATGAGCATTGTGCCAGGGACTGACTGCCATGAAGAAAGCCGCGAGCAAGCCTGTCCATGTGCCAAATAGCTCCTCCGTGAGAAGGAAGAGAATATATATGCAGAGAACCCCCATCACCACAGACAGCCCTCTCTGCAAAACCAAGTTCGATTTCCAGATAGAGAATGTGATCCAGTCAAGAATAATCGGAATCCCGTAGGTGCCGCCGCCCTCCGTCGATAACGCGAGCGGAAC
>JAPLCW010000074.1 GCA_026392015.1 Candidatus Auribacterota bacterium
TTGCCGCAGCAGCAGCTTCCAATAATAGCGGGCAGGAAGGTTCTCCAAAACAGCATCTGTGGTGAAGACCTAGACTAACGAATCGCCTATTTGCAAGGGGTTACGAATAGTGTACCCCCTCAGTTGCGAAAGATGGGTTAACTTGATTTATTCGTCGACTCGAGATCAGAGCGATCTCCATATTTGATGCCACATTGAATTGTAGGGGCTTGATTTATCAAGCCCTTTTTTAGCGCGGGTTCGATCCTTCGGCTTCGCTCAGGACAAGTTCGTCGAACCCCTACAATAGGGAGATGAATAATCAAGGTTAAAGGATTATAAATATTTTCCACAACTTCATGAGTGACCTCCATACGGGCATCGTCTACAGCGATACATACCTCGATCACGACCCCGGCCCGGGCAATCCGGAAACACCCGCGAGGCTCAAAGCGGTTGTGGAAACTCTGAAAAGAACGAAGATTTGGGATGAGCTTTTCCCCATCGAGCCTGTACCGGCAACGAGTGAGCAGGTCAGGCGCATCCATAGCAGGGAACATATTGAGCGGGTGAGGGATGCGTGCGAGAGGGCCCCGGCCGACCTGGATTGGGACACGAAGGTCAGCGGGGATTCATACGATGCTGCTCTCCTCGCAGCGGGTGGCGTCATCGCCGCAGTGGATACGCTGATGGCGGGAAAGGCGCGGAACGCTTTCTGCGCGGTGCGTCCGCCCGGCCATCACGCCACGCGTGAGAAGGCGATGGGGTTCTGCCTCTTCAATAACGTGGCGATAGGGGCGCGCCATGTACAGGATAAGTACAAGCTCTCGAATGTTCTCATCGTCGACTGGGATGCCCACCATGGGAACGGCACGCAGGAGGCGTTCTATGATGACCCGACCGTTCTTTATTTCAGCACGCACCAGTTCCCCTGTTATCCAGGAAGCGGAAGGGCGGATGAGAGGGGCGCCGGCAATGGATTGGGGTACACGATCAATGTCCCCATGACGCCGGGGAGCGGCGACGGGGAGTTTCTGAAGGCTTTTCGAGAGAAGCTGCTGCCCGCTGCGGAGAAGATGAAGCCTGATTTTGTCATGGTCTCCGCGGGATTCGATGCCCACGACGGTGATCCTTTGACGCAGCTCGGTGTGAGCACCGCCGGATTCGCGCGGATGACGGAACTGGTAAAGGGGATTGCGGAAGAGCACGCTGATGGAAAGCTTGTCTCGGTGCTCGAGGGCGGATACGATCTGGAAAATCTGGGCCAATCTGTTGTCGCTCATATAAAGGCTCTTTTGGAAGAGTAAGGGTATAAAGGAGGGAGGGGGGTAGTGTATGAAGCCCCGGAGTTCGATTGCGCATAATAGAGGAAAGGCGAGAACAATCCTCCTCATGGCGCTCACCGCATGCGCTTTCTTCGCTCTCACCGGTTGCGAGAGGAGAATTGTGCGGAAGGAGGAGATCTCTTTTATAGATTATGCAGAAAAAAACTGGCGCAAACTCACCCCGCGCCAGAAGGCGAATTATTATGAAATGATCGAGCGGCAGAAGGAGCGGGCAGCACGACAGAGATAAGTGATTAGTGATAAGAAAGAACAGTGCCATAAATTGTTTATCTCTATAGAGACACCCTGTCTCTTTTCCCTGTATCGCCGCCTCTTTCTCTACTATAATGTTTTTGCTATTCACTAATCACTAATCACTGTAGTGCCGGGGCGTAGCGCAGCTGGCTAGCGCGCCCCGATTTAGATCGGGGAGGTCGGCGGTTCAATATGTATTATGTCTATATTTTAAGAAGCATTAAGAATAGTCGTTATTATATAGGCTGCACGCAAAATATGGTGAATCGCCTGAACGAACACAATTCTGGCGAAACAAAAGGTAATAGATATTACCGGCCGTTTGAATTAGTGTACAAAGAAGAATATGATAATCTCGCCGATGCAAGAAGAAGAGAATGCCATATTAAATCTCAAAAAAGCAGGAAGTTCGTAGGAAGATTATTCGGGGCGTAGCGCAGCTGGCTAGCGCGCCCCGATTTAGATCGGGGAGGTCGGCGGTTCAATATGTATTATGTCTATATT
>JAPLCW010000075.1 GCA_026392015.1 Candidatus Auribacterota bacterium
AGCTGCAGAATGCAAGAGACAGGAGAAGGGCTGCTAACCTCGGACGCTGTGTGAGATCACAAACCATGAGGACCATGGAGGGAGATCATACAAAACTGAGCTGTGAAGAAAGTCTAATTTCCTGTTGAGCAGAACAATATATATCCGAATGGATGGAACAATATGGGGTGCGCTTAAAAGATAACTGTTTTTATGGCAGGGGGAACGTATTTGCTTTGGCAATCAGTGGGACCTTGATAATCACAGGCGCATCCTCACAAAACGAGCAGAATATGGGCTGTTAGTCAGGTTGTTCATTCCCTGACGAGCTTTGCCCTCCTTCTTTAAGCTTTATTCTCACCTGCCTTCCTTTAATCGTATCTTCACTCTCTGTAACAAGTTTCGCCTCATCCTTTAAAGCCATATGAACTATTCTTCTCTCCCATGATCCCATAGGCTGCATTAGAACGGACTGTCCTGATTTGCTTACTCTTTCCGCTATTTCTTTTGCAAGTTTTGATATCTCTTCCTCTTTCCTTGTTCTATAGCCCGCTATATCAATTATTATGCGCACTATCTGTCCTTCAGGTATATTTCTCTGCGCAATTCTTTGCGTGATGTATTGCAGCGATTCCAGGACTTTGCCTTCCTTCCCAATCAATAAAGCTGATTCCTTTGATTCGACTTCAACCTTTAAAGTTTCATCCTCAAATTGTGGAATAATAGAAGCGTCCTCATGAAGGATCAGCTTTGCCAATGTTCCAACTATTTGCTGCACTGTTGTGAGTAGCTTTTGTCGTTCATTCATGTTAATTACCATATTATATTATTATATACTATCTTATCATGTACTTTTGCTGCAATATCCCAAGCAGAGTACTTACAGCAAAATAGAGATTCAAACCCGACGGCATATTATAGAAAATTATACCAAACATAAACGGCATCACGTAACTCATAAGCTTCTGCTGCTGCTCTTGTTCACGTGAGGCGGCCATACCGCTCGCAGGCGTCATTTTCTGCTGGATAAAGAAAACTACCAACATCAGTATCGGCAACACATTGATGAATATAACCGATTTCCCCTCTATTATCTTACCGATTAGGGGGACCGTTACATTACCGGTTGCAACCTTCATAAGTGCATCCGGTTCCGAGAGATCCTTTATCCAGAGAATAAATGGTGCTCCCCATAATTCTACAGCGTTCTGCAGAACCCTGAAGAACGCGATAAGAATAGGGAACTGCAAAAGCAAAGGCAGACACCCACCCGCAGGGTTTACACCGTGCTCCCGGTAGATCTTCATCATTTCTTCCTGCTTCTTTTTGGCATCTCCTTTGTATTTTTCCTGAAGTACGGCTATCTTCGGCTGTAATTTCTGCATCTCTTTCATAGAGCGAAAGCTTTTCTGATTAAGCGGGTAGAGGATCAGCCGTATTATCACGGTAAGCAGTATTATCGCCACGCCGTAATTACCACATAGTCTATATAATGCGTTGAGTGCATAAAGTATCCACTTCCCGAGAAAGCCGAACCAGCCGAAATCTATTACTCCCGCTGCTCCGAACGCCTCCAGCGCACTATACTCTTTTGGGCCAATGTAGATCTCAAGCGGAATAACCATTTTTTGAGCGGGCTTGAGCATTATTCCTTCTGTACGAATTGCCGCTTGAACGCCATCCAGGCCATTCTCAATCTTTATCTTCCTTGCGCTGTAACCGGCGATTCCGCTGCTCGATTTTAGCACCGAGGCAAAGAACTGGTTTCTTATGCACAGCCATCGAAGCTTTCGATTGAATGATTTAGGCTTGGAGAGCTTTGTCGCTGCAATTCTTTGCACCTTTCCATCCTCAGACAATGCATCAATCCCGATAAAGCTATCTTTCTCTCCCTGCGTAAGCGCCTCAACCACCCCTCCGCATATTTCTACACCCCCTGGAATCGAGATTTGATCACTTCCTGAGTTCATTAGCTCTATGTTCGACTTAATCACAAATCCTTGTGCACTAAGATAATATGACTTTGTTACAGACAATGCGCCAAACTGATGCCTGAAGCTTATCTCACGCCCCTCGCTTTTCCCCGGAACCAGCTCATAGGGCGAGTCATAATCAACAGTAACCGAGCCCAGGATTGATGTAGCAATTGGTTGCATACCAACAGATAATGGGCATACGAGCTGGATTGGCCCCTTCTTAATCACTCCCGAACGTCGCAAGGTGACTTCCGCAATGCAGCCTCCCTTATCACTGAATGCCACATCCATGGTATCGGTTTTGCTTGTGGATAACTTGCCGCTTGGCAGGCTTTTCTTTACTTCTATAACTCCCTCATCCTGGGCTTGTTTTGGATTAGGCGAAGTTGTTGTTTCCTGGTTTTCGGCCTGCTCGGGCACAGGGATCTCTTTATCAGGCAGCTTCTTGGGAACAGGCGTAATAAAACGTGTGTAAACCAATATTATCGCAAGTGAAATTACAATTGCCAGGATGGTATTTCTATCCATAATAATCCCAAAATCCTTTTATAGTCTTTACTAAATCTCGTGATATGCCCCATAGCTATACTTTACGCAATGGATCATAACCACCTTTGAAAATTACGTTGCATCGCGCTACACGAAGTAAGGTGAGGCCGATTCCCTTTACAATTCCGTTAACGGTTATGGCCTCCAGGGCATATTCGGAGCATCGAGGCTCATAGCGACAATGTATTCCCAGAAAAGGTGAGACAAATCGCTGATATGCAATGATTGTCCATTTAAGGAACGAATGCAGAGTTGTCGAAATACAAAGACACTGAACCAATTGTGAACGTCGCCGCACTGGAGAACTCATCTTCACCTTTTATCGTTCAAACACGCGCATAATGTCGTGCATTTATTGACACAGCTGGAGAAAAAATATTTACTCGAAAAAGCATCCCGCGCGCCTCAAAATATCTTCAAACTCTAACATGCTTGCTGCGAAAGAGTTAAGAATGACAGTTGCCCTCGGCACTATTACAATTCCGAAGCCCGGGGCAATCCTATGCTTACTGAGTCTTACAATCTCCCTCATAATTCTTTTTGCCCTATTCCTTTTTACTGCATTTCCGATGCGTTTCCCCACGCTTATGCCCACCTTGGGGTTTTTATCCACCTTCGCAACAAAAAGCAGCATGTTCCTCCCATAATACTTCGCACCAATCTCCATGATTTCTCTATAGTGTCCTCTGCGCTGGCGCATTTGGCTTTCACGTACCGGGCACGCTTCCGTTTGAGACAGGGATGAATCAATAGCTCTGATTGACCTTTCAGTGAGTGAGTCTCACCCTGCCTTTGCGACGTCTGCGTCGAATGATCGCTCTCCCTGACTTCGTACTCTTTCTCTTCAAGAAACCATGAACCCTGCTCTTCCATCTGCAATGAGGTTGATACGTTCTTTTCATAGTTCATCTCCGCGGTTAATTCCAGGTTAATTTTATCCCATGCCACCCAGGATTATATGTGTTGGAAGGCAAAAGTCAAGGAACAGTTCTCTTAAGAAAATTTACCTGCTTCTTATCAAGAGAGTCTTATACACTCCTCTAAAAAATATATTGTCTGCACTGCGCTCCTTTGTTAATCTTTGCTCAGGGGCGTCTAAAAAAGCCTGTGGATAACTTGTGGATAACATTATATGCATAATCGCCACATTATCCAGCAGTACGCGGCCCTCACAGATGTGTTTTACGCATGAATGTGCTATAATTTGCGTTTGGAGAAGATGAGATGACCCTGTACTGGACCTCAACTAATGGGTATCCTTTATGTAGCGTGGCGTCTGACGTGGATACACGTTATGATTATCCGGGAGTTGGTAGTGTCTCAATTATAGTGGAATATAACTATTCTCTGTTGTAGGGGCGCGATTTATCGCGCCCGGGTTCGATAAACCTGTCCTGAGCGAAGCCGAAGGATCGAACCCCTACAAATTAAAGGCAACCAAATTGAGTCACTACCCGGGAGTTACACAGTAGTACAGCACTCTACCTGGGAGAATATTCTTTTTAACAACTAGCAGATCTGGATACCCGATCATTTGTTCCTATCTGCAATTCGTTGCAATAACAACATAAATATACGAAAGCGAGAACAGTCTTGAGTACCTCCGCCCATACGCTATGGAAATCCATCTTTGAGCATATCTCGAAGGGTCCAAACAGCGAGATAGCCCAGACAATGCTCCAGCCGGTCCGCGTGAAGGAGCTCGACGGCAATTGCCTCACACTCGAGGTTCCCAACAAGTTATTTCACGACTGGATCACCCAGCACTGCAAAAAATCCATAGAAGAACGGGCAAGCGAGCTGCTCAAGAAAGCGGTGAGCGTCAAACTCAATCTTGTCAAACAGGAAAGTCAGCTCGAGCTCCCGGTGCACGTTGCGCCTGCGCGCCCGGAGGGCGCCCCATTCACCCGGCGAAAGCTATTCGCGAGCGCGGACCTGCGTCTCAATCCGAAATATACCTTTGATACCTTCGTGATCGGTCCCAGCAATCGCTTCGCTCACGCGGCATCGAGCGCAGTCGCCCAGTCCCCGGCCAAAGCCTACAATCCGCTCTTCATCTACGGTGGCGTGGGGCTCGGGAAAACTCACCTCATGCAGGCGATAGGGCACTACGTACTCGACAAACATCCCGAGGCGAACGTTCTGTACATATCGAGCGAGAAATTCACCAACCAGCTCATTGATGCTATCCAGAACAGAACCACGATAAAGTTTAGGAACAGATATCGGAACGTCGACATCCTTCTCATCGACGATATCCACTTCCTCGGCGGGAAGGAACAGACCCAGGTGGAATTCTTTCACACGTTCAATACGCTCTATGATGCCCATAAGCAGATCGTCCTCTCCAGCGACAGGCCCCCAAAGGAAATTCCCAATCTCGAGGACAGGCTCGTTTCGCGCTTCGAGTGGGGACTCGTGACCGACCTTCAGGCGCCTGACATAGAAACACGGGTGGCCATCCTGAGGAAGAAAGCGGAACAGGAGAAAGTGTCCCTCTCCAACGAGCTCCTCTTCTATATTGCCTCACAGATAAAATCGAATGTCCGCAAACTCGAGGGCGCACTGAGTCGTGTTACGGCATACGCGGCGCTCATGAAAACACCCATGAATCTCGAGGTTGCAGAGGCGATACTCGCCGATCTGGTACAGAGTGAGGAGATCAAGAGCACCACGATCGAGGCCATCCAGAAGAAAGTTGCGGAATATTTCGATATCCGGGTCTCCGATATGATGAGCAAGAAGAGACCTCAGGCAATTTCCTTTCCTCGTCAGATCGCCATGTACCTTTCCAGGGGGCTTGTGGGCTCGTCACTCCCGGAAATAGGAGAGGCTTTCGGGGGAAGAGACCATACCACCGTCCTCCACGCCATTAAAACGATCAATAGGAGAATGAAAGCCGATGAAGCGGTGAAGAAGATTATCACGTATCTGGAAAAGCGGATGAAGGAGTAGTGCTTTATGTGTGGAAAGCCTGTGGATAACCTGTGGATAAATAGCCTTAGGCCAGCCTTGGGAGAAGATGCTTAGGAACAGATAGGAACTCAACAGCTTATCCACAGGTTATCCACAGGAGACTCATGTTATGGCTACCGGGATAATGTTTCTGCAAATTGTTCTCTACAAGGCAATAATGAATTGATTGCGGCGCGTATGTCTCCGCGATATTGCATATTTTGAGGTTACTCACACTACTACTACTACTACTTTTTTAAAGAGTATAAGAACATATAGTTATATTGAAGGTGGATAAATCGAACAAGTGGAGGATATATGAAGCTGAAATGTGATCGAGAAGAGATACTCCAGGCGTTGCAAATGGTCCAGAGTATTGTGAGTTCACGGGCAACGCTCCCCATCCTTTCGAATGTCCTTATCGAAGCGGGTGATGAGGAATTGACACTGACAACAACAGACCTGGAAGTGGGGATGAGAAAAACGATCAAAGCAAAGGTGACTAAAAAAGGGGCAATCACTCTGCCCGCGAAGAGGCTCCTCGCAATACTCCGAGAACTTCCGGTGAGCGAGATGACGATGGAAGCCACCGATCAGCGGGAGATAGTCATCAAGTACGACGCCTCGTATTTCCGAGTGCTTGGTCTCCCGAAGGATGACTTCCCGCCACTACCGGATTTTCTCAAACATCGCGCTCTCAAGACGCCCCAGAAACCTTTGAGCGAGCTTATACGGAAAACGCACTATGCAATATCCACCGATGAGAGCAGGTATGTGCTCAACGGGCTCCACCTGATATTTTCCAAGGGCCGCATCACAGGAGTCGCAACAGACGGCAGGCGTCTGGCGCTTTGCGAGATCGCCGCGAACGTCCCGGAGGGGTTCGACAGAGGCATCATCGTGCCTACCAAAGCGGTAAACGAGTTGGGGAGGATACTATCCGGGGATGGGGATGCGGAGATTTTCGTCGGAGAGAATCAGGCGGCGTTCAGCGCGAACGGATGCACCCTCGTGGCGAGGCTTATTGAGGGACATTTCCCCAACTACCAGCAGGTCGTCCCGCAGAAATCAGAGCATAAGCTTCTGGTGGATCGTGAAGAATTACTTGCGGCAACACGGCGCGTCGCGCTGCTCACAAGCGAGCAGTCAAACTCGATAAAGGTCACGCTGAAAAAGAACAGGCTTGTCGCAAGCAGCAACACACCGGAGGTCGGGGAGGCAAGAGAAGAACTTGTCATCTCATACGCGGGGGAGGAATTCTCGATTGCCTTCAATCCGCAATACCTCGTGGATGCGCTAAAGAATCTTGATGATAAAGAGATCACGCTCGAACTTACCGATTCCCTCAATCCCGGTGTTGTACGGAGCGGAAAATCCTTCCTCTACGTGATCATGCCGATAAGGGTTTCCTGAGCACATTCACGTCCAAGCGAGTGGGGGCAACTCACTATGGTGCACCAACCGGTGCGTATTGGCGATGTCATGGAGAGCGTTTTGAGGAAGCTGGGGCTCGAGCGGCGGGTCCGTGAGGCGAAAATTTCGCAGGAATGGGCCAGGATCGTGGGAGCCAAGATTGCCCAGCATAGCAAGCCTGTGACGGTGAAAGGGAGGGTGCTCTTCGTCAACGTCGACTCCTCCGTCTGGCTTTCGGAACTCCGGCAGTTTTTCAAGGAGAAGATGCTGGAGCAACTCCATCGTGAACTCGGTGAGGAACGGATACAGGATATACGCTTTAGGATAGGAGAGATTATAGATGCCTAAGTATGATGCGCGAACAATCATTGTTCTCGACGGAATCGAGGCAGTCCGGAAGCGCCCCGCGATGTATATCGGCGATACGGGCGTGCGGGGACTCCATCACCTCGTCTACGAGGTGGTGGATAACTCCATCGATGAGGCGATGGCCGGGTACTGCAAGAGAATCGACGTGATTGTTCACGTGGATGGTTCGGTTACGGTGATTGATGACGGGCGGGGCATCCCGGTGGATGAGCACGCCACGGAGAAGAAGCCCGCGCTCGAGGTTGTCCTCACAACCCTCCACGCCGGCGGGAAGTTTGACCATGAGGCGTACAAGGTATCGGGCGGGCTTCACGGGGTAGGGGTGTCCTGCGTCAACGGCCTGAGCGAGTGGCTTGTGGCCGAGGTGAAGAGGGATGGTCATGTCTACACCCAGAATTTCCAGCGCGGGAAGACCGCTTCGAAGCTGCAGGAGATAGGAAAGAGCAGTAAAACAGGGACAAAGATCACCTTCAAACCCGATCCCGAGATATTCCCGGTACGGGAGTACAGCTACGACATACTCTGCAACCGGTTGCGGGAGCTTGCCTTTCTCAATCCAGGGATAGAGATATACCTGAAGGACGAGCGGAGTGAGAAAGAGGAGAAGTTCAGGTACGACGGAGGGATAGTGCAGTTTGTGCAGCACCTTAATGAAAATAAGACCTGCCTCCATAAGAAAGTGGTGTACCTGAACAGCAGCAAGGAGGGTGTGGAGGCGGAGCTCGCCTTCCAGTATAACGATGGCTACGCTGAGGGGATCTTTTCTTATGCAAACAATATTAACACCATTGAGGGGGGAACACACCTTAGCGGCTTCAAGTCGGCGCTCACCCGGACTGTGAACGCCTACGCGCGCGCCAAGGGGATCTGCAAGGAAGATGATAAGGCCATGAGCGGCGAGGATATCCGCGAGGGCCTGACGGCCGTCATCAGTGTGAAGGTCAAGGAGCCTCAGTTTGAAGGGCAGACGAAAACGAAACTCGGGAATAGCGAGGTCGAGGGCATTGTGGCCTCGATCATCAATGAGGGGCTTGCCGAGTTTCTCGATGAGAACCCCCCCGAGGCGAGGAAGATTGTGGAGAAATGCATCACCGCGGCGAGGGCGAGGGAGGCGGCGCGGAAGGCGCGGGATCTCGCACGACGGAAGGGGGCCCTCGACAGCCAATCGCTGCCGGGGAAGCTCGCTGATTGTTCAGAGACCGATCCAGCAATCTGCGAGCTCTACCTGGTCGAGGGGGATTCCGCGGGTGGCTCGGCCAAGCAGGGCCGCGACCGGAAGTTTCAGGCTATTCTGCCGCTCCGCGGCAAGCTTATCAATGTCGAAAAGGCGAGGCTTGACAAGGTGCTTGCCAATGAGGAAATTATCACGATGATTACCGCGATCGGGACAGGCATCGGCCAGGAGGATTTTGATGTCGGGAAACTCAGATACCACAAGATCGTGATCATGTGCGATGCCGATATCGACGGTAGCCATATCAGAACACTCCTCCTCACCTTTCTCTTCAGGCAGATGCGGCCTCTTATCGAGCAGGGTCATGTGTATATCGCACAGCCTCCCCTCTATAAGGTAAAGCGGAAGAAGACAGAGCGCTACGTGGAAAACGACCGCGAGATGAACTCCATCCTCCTCGACCTTGGGTGCGAGGAACTGAAAATAGTCCGCGTGGAGGACCGAAAAGAGTTCGACGGCGCGAGGTTGAGGGGCATTCTGGATCTCCTGGTGGAGCTCGAGTACCTCTCCGGGATTCTGAAGCGCAAGGGAGTTAAATTCGATGAGTATATGTCCCACCGGGACAAGGAGACGAACAAACTTCCGCTCTACAAGGTGAAAACCGACGGTGAAGAGCAATACCTGTTCACGGATGAAGAACTCGCCAAGCTCACGGAACAGGAGGAGAAAAAACGGGGGAAGGAGCTGGAGATACTCATTGAGGGTGAGGGGGCGAAAGAACAGGAGAGGGGTATAGAGGTGTTCGAGCTCTATGAGGCGCGCGAGCTCTCCAGGGTGCTGGATGCCTTGATGAAGGCCGATATGAAACTGGAGCACATCATCCAGTCCAGAAAAGCGATTTTCGAGCTCCATGGCGCGGCTGAGACGGCGGTGCGTATCTACTCGCTGATGGGTGTGCTGATCACGGTGCGCGAGGTGGGCAAGAAGGGGATGACGATACAGCGCTACAAGGGCCTCGGGGAGATGAATCCGGAGCAGCTATGGGAAACTACCATGGATCCCGAGCGGAGGACCATGCTCAAGGTGACGCTCGAAGATGCTGTGGCGGCCGATCGTACGTTCACGGTGCTCATGGGGAGCGAGGTGGAGCCGAGACGTAAGTTCATCGAAGAGAATGCGCTCCACGTGAGGAATCTGGACGTGTAGTATCCCACAATAGGCCGTGTCAATTGTTCGCAATTAGTTCGTGTGCAGTATATTAAGAAGTTATCCACACCCGTAGCCGAGACTTAAGTCTCAGCTGCGGTGGAATTATGTGGGAAGAGATGCCAACGGGGGTTCACTCGATATGGTCGATCAGAATGGAAAAGTAATTCTCCGCGATATTGAAGAGGAGATGAAAGAGTCGTACACGAGCTACGCGATGAGCGTGATCATCTCGCGCGCATTGCCTGATGCCCGCGATGGGCTGAAGCCTTCGCAGCGGAGGATCCTCGTGGCGATGAACGACCTCAACCTCGGGCCCTCTTCCAAGCACAGAAAGTGCGCCAAGATCGCCGGCGACACCTCGGGCAACTACCATCCGCACGGCGAGCAGGTGATCTATCCCACGCTCGTCCGGCTCGCGCAGAAGTTCAACATGCGCTACCCACTCGTGGATGGCCAGGGAAACTTCGGGTCGATCGACGGGGATCCCCCCGCCGCAATGCGTTATACGGAAGCCCGGATGAGTCACGCGGCTATGGCGATGCTTGAGGATCTCGAGAAACGCACGGTGGATTTCGTTTCCAACTATGACGAGACTCTCCAGGAACCCACCATCCTTCCCGGGGCGTTTCCCAATCTCATCTGTAACGGATCATCCGGCATTGCGGTGGGAATGGCGACAAATATTCCTCCACACAATCTGAGGGAGGTCAATGCCGCGGTGAGGCTGGTGATCGAGAAGCCAAACGCCAGTCTTGATGAGCTCCTGAAAATCCTGCCCGGTCCCGACTTTCCCACCGGCGGGATCATTTATGGGAAAGAGGGCATTACGAAGGCCTACGCGCGGGGGAGAGGCCATATACAGCTCCGGGGAAAGGTGAGTTCGGAGAGCCGCAAGGGAGGGAGAGAGTCGCTGGTGGTCACCGAGATTCCCTACATGGTAAACAAGGCGAACCTGATCGAAATGATCGCCAACCTGGTGAGGGAGAAGGTAATCGAGGGGATCAGCGATGTACGTGATGAGTCCGACAAGGAGGGAATGCGGATAGTTGTCGACATGAAGCGGGGAGAGGATGCCCAGATTGTGCTCAACCAGCTCTACAAGCACACACCGCTCCAGGTAACATTCGGCATTATGCTTCTCGCCCTGGACCGGGGCCAGCCCCGGGTGATGGGAATACGGCAGCTCATCCAGTGTTTTATCGACCATCGCAAAGAGGTGGTGGTCAGGCGCACGCGATTCGAGCTTGCCCAGGCGGAGGCGCGCGCACACATCCTCGAGGGATTCAAGATCGCCCTGGCGCACATCGATGAGATCGTGCAGCTCATCAAGAAGGCCAAGGACCGGGCAGACGCGAAACACGCCCTCATGACGAAATTCCCCCTGAGCGAGACACAGGTCAACGCAATCCTCGACCTGCGCCTTTATCAACTCACCAACCTCGAGGTCGAAAAAATAGAAAAGGAGTACGTGGAGCTCATCAAGCGGATCGCATTCCTCAGGTCGATCCTCGAGAGCGAACGGAAGGTCCTCGAGATCATCATGGGGGAGATGGATGCCCTCACCGCGAAGCTCGGGGATGAGCGGAGGACCGAGATTGTGGGCGCAGGGGTGGAGCTCAAGATTGAGGATCTCATCGCCGATGAGGCAGCGGTGATCGCGATTACGCACGGAGGCTATATCAAACGGGTGCCCACCATCACGTTCCGGCAGCAGCGGCGCGGCGGCAGGGGAGTCACGGGCATGGAGACAAAGGAAGAAGATTTTGTGGAGCACCTCTTCACCGCATCCGCGCACGACTATTTGCTTTTCTTCACGGAGAGGGGGATTGTTCACTGGCTTAAGACGTATGAGATACCTCAGGCCACCCGCCAATCCAAGGGAAAATCGATCGCAAATCTGCTCAGGATTCCTCCCGGCGACCGGGTGACCGCACTCATTCGCGTGAGAGAGTTTGCCGAGGGGCGGAACATCATGATGGCTACGGAAAAGGGCGTGGTGAAGAAGACGGATCTCTCGGCGTTTGCGCACCCACGCAAGGGCGGCATCATCGCCATCGGGGTGGAGAAGGATGACTGTCTCATCAGTGCGAAGCTGACCGAGGGGTACAATGAGGTCATGCTCATCACCAGGGAGGGACAGTCGATTCGCTTCAGCGAAGAAGATGTTCGAGAGATGGGCCGAAGCGCGTACGGCGTGCGGGGTATATCGCTGAGAGACGATGATCGCGTGGTCACTATGGACATTGTGGACAATACCGCGACACTGCTTGTGGTCTGCGAGAAGGGCTTCGGGAAGAGAACGGTCTTTTCAGAGTACAGGAAACAATCACGCGGTGGAAAGGGTATCATCGCGGTGAGGACGGGTGAAAGGAATGGAAGCGTGGTGTCGGCGATGAGCGTGGGTGATGACGATGAACTCATGATGATCACCGCGAGCGGAATGACGGTGCGCGTGGCGGTCAAGGAGGTATCGACGATAGGGCGTGCAACGCAGGGGGTGCGCGTGGTGAGGTTGGATGAGGGGGATCGCCTATCCTCAGTCGCCAAGGTGATCGGAGAAAACGGAGAGGAAGCGAACAACGGGGGCGAGGATAAGCCGGAACAGCCTCCTCAGGGAGAAGAGCCCGCTCCGGAGGTGTGAGGATCATGCCGGGGATAGGGGACACCTAGTGTAGTGTCTCAGAAATAGTGAGCATTAATTTGTCATTGCGAGCGAAAGCCAAACAATCCGACCCAAAGGGTCGTCCCGAGCGAAGCGAGGGATCTAAGTTCGCGGGAGTTCCCCACCTGGAAGGGTGGGGGTGAGAGCAGGGAGCCGCGAAGCGGGTCGGGCGAAGCCCGAACCCAATGAGACCACCGCTGTAAGGCGGTGGAGATTCATGATAGATCGCCACGCCCCGAATATTTCGGGGCTCGCGACGCTTCGCGGATTGCTTCGTCGCTACGCTCCTCGCAAAGACATGAATTATGCACTGTAATTCAGTATCCTTATGATTTTCAGATGGTAATAGGATTGGAACCGCAGATTATGCGGATTGAGCGGATTAAACAATGAAAATCCGCGCAATCAGCATAATCCGCGGTTATGCTTTATCGTGGTATCGAATATTTAGATCGTACCGGTATTTACTTGATGAATAGAATAAGGCTCAATCCCCTTTATGCTCGACATTAAACTAATTCGCAAGGATCCTGAAGCGGCCAAAACCGCGCTTGCCCGAAGAGGGGACACAAGCGCAATAGACAAGCTGCTCCTTTTGGACGCGGAGCGAAGAAACATAATCACGCAGCTTGAACAGAATAGAATGGTTAAGAATGCCTATTCCAAGAAAATTGCCGAGCAGATCCGTGAAGGTTTATTAAAAGAAGCGCAACTGCCTGAAAAGGAGGCCATACAGGCTATTTCGCAGAAAATAGAGGCACAGGAGAAGGAAGTGGAGGAATTGAACGCCCAATTGGATAGTTTGGTACTTACCATCCCTAATATGCCGCATAATACTGTCCAAAGTGGAGGAAGCAGTAAAACAAATAAGATTGTCAAGGAATACCTGGCTATCAAGCAATTTAGTTTTAACCCTTTGCCGCACTGGGAGATAGGGGAGTATCTTAAGATACTAGATTTTCCAACTGCTACCCTGCTCAGTGGGTCGAACTTTCCGCTCTACAAAGGGCAAGGAGCAAAACTGGAACGGGCTCTCTACTCATTCATGCTCGACCTGCATGTGAAGGAACATGGCTACCAGGAGATAAGCCCGCCCTATATGGTCAAAAGAGAGTGTATGCTCGGAACGGGACAGCTTCCCAAAATGGAAGGAGATATGTATCTATGTGAAGAGGATGATCTTTTTCTTGTCCCGACCGCTGAAGTTCCGCTGGTGAACATGCATCGCGGGCAGACCCTCGATGAGCGCGTCCTTCCTCTGAACTATGTCGCATACACGCCATGCTTCAGGCGGGAAGCGGGATCTTATGGAAAAGATACCCGCGGGCTGATCCGTATTCACCAATTCGACAAGGTCGAGATGGTAAAGTTCACGAGGCCGGAATCTTCCTATGAGGCGCTCGAGCAGATGCTCGGACAATCCGAAGAGGTGTTAAAAAGGCTCGGCCTTCCCTACAGGGTTCTCGAGTTGTGCGCCGAGGAGATAAGCTTCGCATCCAGCAAAACATACGATATTGAGGTATGGGCCCCGGGAATCAAGCAATGGATGGAGGTTGCCTCGATCAGTAACTGTGAAGATTTTCAGGCTCGGCGGGCGAACATCAGGTGCAAGAAGGCAGCAGGGAAAGGGACATTCTTCCCGCACACACTGAACGGATCCGCTGTCGCCCTTGCGAGGACTTACCTTGCGATCCTAGAGACTTACCAGAATGCGGACGGGACAGTAACGCTTCCTGATGTCCTTGTCCCCTACATGGGGGGCGTGAAGGTCCTTCAGTAGCTTGCCCCCTGTACTACGCATGTAATATTTCATCAATTTTCATCAAGCAATATTCGGCTCATGGCGGATTTTTGTGAGGAATATCCGCAGTTTATAATACGTAATGAGTTGCTTATGAACATGATACCGCCGATCAGATCGCCGCATATACCCTCCCCCCTTGAGGGGGAGGGATGTGTTGTAGGCTCTTGATCTCACAAAAATCCGCCTTGAGCCCAATATTCTGAATACTATAGTTTTATCTGAATTAAATTCCTGACATTTTAAATAAATGTGGGAGCGGCTTCCCGCCGCGATAATCGGGGCAAGATGCCCCCCCCACAATTATGAAGCCTGTATCTGTGAAGAGTGTTTAAATTCCGACGTGCATCACAGATGAACGCAGATACGGCATAGATGAACTGCCCTTTCGAAGGGGGAAAACGCACTACACTCATCTCCCTTGATCGGGGGGTGAGTGGGGGGAATTGACAAGATAAAAGATGGTAGAAAAGTATCCCCTCAGAAGGTGCGAAAAATTCGGTATTTAATCCCTTCCCGCAATCCATCGATTGTAGGGGCTCGATTTATCGAGCCCTAGGGTGCGGGTCGGATAAATCCGCCCCCTACGTAATAAAGAGCCACACACGCTTGTAACTAGGGTCGTGTCTCATAAATAGCTGTACAAAGTCGTGTCATTGCGAGGAGCGAAGCGACGAAGCAATCTATTGGAATGCAAGGAGATGAGATTGCTTCGCGTTCGCCCACAATGAAAAACATACGCAAGATATTTCTGAGACGGCACACTAGCCTGGATTATTCACGAGGCGCCCGTAGTAAAAGGGGCGTAACCACTGAGGGCACTGAATGTTTGGACGCAGATTTGCGCAGATGAACGCAGATTAACAAAAGAAGCAGTTTGAAATCCTGAAGTTTTAATCGCAAACTGTCTTTGTATCTGCGTGTTCTGCGTTCATCTGCGTCCTGAATGGCGATTAGGATATCAATGGGATAGTTGTTCGAACCGTTCAGTGACCTCAGCGTCTTCGGTGGTTGAAAGCGTGTAGTCTGTTGTGCTATTGGGTAGTTATGTCAGTTTTGACTTGGTGAATAGATCAGGCTAGTGTCGCGTCACGTTGATAATGTCGGGTAAAGTCGTTTCAATTTGATTCTGGCGTCGGCAGTAGTGAAGCGCCAATCGACTTTGGCTTCAGCGATATTTCGTCGTTGCTGCCAAGCAGCGACTTCGGCTCTT
>JAPLCW010000006.1 GCA_026392015.1 Candidatus Auribacterota bacterium
GTCGAGGTTTTGCCTCCCGCTTCTTTCGGCTTCCCCTTGCGGTTGGGCCTTGCGTTCGGCTACGGTTGCCGCTACCGACTCCGGCAAGCTCCTTTCAGCTTGCGAGATGCAGCACATGCCGGGCACACATGGATCCCCGCTCGAGTTTACACTGAGCGCAGTCGAAGTGCCGGGATGACATATTGAATCATGCCTTGTCAGGTTAGTGAATAGATCAGGTTAGTGCTCAATGCGTTGGGGAATCTCCTAATAAATCTCCTATCCATTCACACCACTTTGTTTAGACCTGCATTTTTTCATGCCAATAGAGCAATTTTTCTTTAACGGTAAGGAATTAGTCGTATCTACCACGGAATTAAATCGTTAGAATTAGCATAGAAATGCTGGAAGTTCTTACCGCATGCCCGAAAATTCCGATTTGCATACTTTGTTTACACCTCCACTGCTAAAAGTGCAAACTTTGTATACAGTTTACCCAAGCAATTCCCATGGTATTAGGAGAAATGAAAATAAATGCAGACATTGTAGGCATTTTCCTCTGCTGGAGAGAGTTATAAATTATCTATACCTGCGATATGACACCTGAGTTATTCATAACTATTTGGCTATTAGGTAATTAGCTCCAATATCACAAGGATTTGCTGGCGAAAATTGTACATACATACTCATTTAATTATTCCATGTCAAGCAATAATCACCTCTAACGCCCCAACGCAAAGTGTAAACAAAGTATGCAATTTTCCATTTTTGGGGTGCAAACAAAGTATACAATACTGATGTATCGCTAATCCGGTGCGTATTCAATCTAAAGCATCCACTCTCATATCATGTTGCATACACGCTAGTTGTGTAATTTTTCCTAAAATATGTTTATAACCCCTATTTTGGCACAGTTCTTGCTATATATAGTTAATTTGAGATGTGCAGATACCCCGCATTTCCAGCTTGCGTAAGAGCTGGAAAGCGGTGGTAATTGCTCAAATTGGGCAAGGGCATAACCCCTTCTCTTCGCTAAGCGCCGAGCGCCGGACTGATGTTAAGTCGATAGCGGATGCTCGGTGGCGTAGAGCGAGGTTGTTGTCTCCAAACCTGCCTACTTAATTGGCAGGCCTAAGAGGGAGAGGCAACAAAAAGTCTCTTTAACGCCCTATCCTGAGAAGATGTGAGATTGTTGGTTTACCTTGTCAAAGGAGAAATATTATGGCATATAGAAAACTCAAGCCCAGAGTGTCAACTGAAGAAATCAGGAGATTATTGGGGGAAGAACCAATCAGTCCTGCCCCCGACAGGGTGGATACGGATAAAGCTTATCTGACGGAATGGATGGGACGTGCTGAAGAGGCGATTCTAAAACATTTGGAGCTCCATGAAATCCAGCAGGCTGAACAGCAAAAGTGGTACTCAAACGAAATCGCCAAGCTCAGGAAAATTGTAAAAGACCAGAGCAGAACTGCCAAGTTTATCAATGTTCTCGTCGGCAAGAAGAAGCTTGAACCCCGCCCGGATAAATGCCCTCGATGTTCCTGCGCGAAATTTTATAAAAAGGGGTTCATAGGGTTGCGCCTTTCCACGCTGCTCAACATCAAAGCGAACGACATGAATGGGAAGATCCCTGTTCAAAAGTTTGTCTGCGTGAATTGCGGCTACGTCACCCATCTGGAGGGGCCAAGCGCACTTTATCATTGGGTAACGGCATCTGTAAATTCCAGCGACGGCGCTGTGTGATTCCCTTAGAGTGAGAGAAATGTGTTATTTCCCGATTCGGCTGAGACTCCGCCTGGAGTCAATAGAAAAATTGCCCCTTTTCGCACCAAGCGCTATTTCCGCGGATTTTTGCAGCGTAGCTCCGGATCGGGAGATCTGCCTAAATTTTTAGAAACCTCGAATAGATACGGCCGCATTGATGTCGTAACTACCTTGAGTGCAAAGCATAGTGGGGTTAGCAATTTCCCCCCTCTCAATAGGCACATTTGTTTAGTTATATAATGTTAGTAGAGCTAGGGCAAGCAGAGCGCGTTATTGATATAGTTTGGTGCAAAAGTTGCACAGACTTTTGCATATTTGCAAAGCTCGGTTACAATGGCCCTTGTAAAGGTATAAATGTTATACCAATACATCAGGTAGGCACCGGAAGATCACCCAATGATCTTACGAACGCTTCAGGTGCAAGGTTTCAATGTGATGTGCAGATCCTCTTCTGCATGTGCACCCGATAATTATTTTTTAACATTCCATCCCAACCAGCTTCTTGCTTTTAGCAAATCCACGAAAGGGGGCTTCATGAAACGCGTAGCGTTCTTCCTCACAGTCCTGTCTGTTTTTATTGCGGGCACTTTTATTGTTGGCGCGCCGGGCGTCGTCTCGGCGGTCGACGATACTGTTATCGGATCCAGCATTCCCAACATGGACAATTCCCCGTTCATAAATGACCCGCGGGGTCTATGGTCCAATGGGACGACTACGCCTGAAGAAGCCCCCACTCCTCCTGAGCCACCGATTCAAGAAAACGCCAGCGAATCGGTTTCGACTTCCGGTGAAGAGTATGACACAAACGAGCCTGGTGATATTGAAATCCAGGGAGCTGGAGAGCGATTACCCGTACCGGGTGAAATTGTGGAAGTTGCAGGAGATCTCTTTGCCCCCGAAAACCTCATGACAGTCGAAACAGCTAATGGCGAAACCGTATCTGTTTATGGCGGTGCAATCAGCGGGGAAGGCGACACTATACAGGAAATCACTCATGGGGGTGATGTAGCACCGGGCGTCTCAGCGTGTAGCGCGCCAGGTTATGATTCCTGTTACGAATTCAGCTGGGATTATAATTGCGCGCATGGATATGCGAGGATAGCCAGTTCCACTGACTGGTCAAGATATGGACAGAGAGGCTCCGTTTCTATAGGAGGCTCCTCCCATAACTATTTCCTTTACCCCTACAGTATGTACTATACATCTAGCGGAGATAAAGTATACGGCGCTTTCCCCTTTACTGACTGGCCTACCAGCAATGATGAAAGCGGAGTTTCCGGCAACGGTTTTAGTCAGATCAGCAATTCGGGAACATGGACTGTTATCGGCGGCCCGCGTGCCGGTCTGCCGAAAATGAGTCTCGTCGTGTGGGATAGAGCGGATTGCTCCAGCGGCGGCTGGAACTATTGGACATGGGCGTGGGTGGGAGTGTGGTGGTCAGGGGATGACAACGCATACATTTTGAGATGCGGGAGCAACAGTAATGACTGCGGCAGCGGGTATGAGTGTAATATGGCAAGCTCGTGGAGCAACTGGAATTGCCAGTACAAAATTTCCGCCCAAGTCAACGATATATGGCTGGACCCCAGCGAGAGCACTTTCTACAGCGGAGGTAATGCGGATGTTTTTGCACAGTATAAAAACACGTCGCCTATAGGAACATCATTTGATTGCCGTATTAAAGTGTACACGCCCAGCGGAGTCTCATCCTGGCAGTACATAGACAATTGGTCTTTCGGCGCGGGTGAGTCAAAGAATCTTTATTGGCCGAGTTATCACTTTGACCAGCCCGGGACATACCAGGTCACCGCGGAAATCTGGGACAGCAGCGGCTATCCGAACTGGACATCAACGAAGTATGGCACACGGACTGAAACTTTTACTATACGCTCCTCCCATTGCGCCGAAGTTGAAGATATATGGCTTGACCCATCCAATATAACAAGCGGCCAGACGAGCGATATTTATGCGGATGTCCATAATTGCGGAGGCACGTCTGACACTTTTGACGTAAGAATCCTCACGTGGAAACCTGATTCGAGCTCGACGTGGACGTACATTGACAATTGGAGTTTCTCCGCGAACCAAACCAGGAGGCTGCGTTGGGGCTCCTACCTGTTCGACCAGTCGGGAACATATACGATACGAGTAGAGGTGTGGGATTCCAGCGGCTGCTGTAGTTGGTCGTCAACGCGGTATACATACGAGCAAGAGGGTTTCAGCATCAGCCCGCCGCCCATAGATGCCGAGGTGCAGGACATCTGGCTTGATCCTGCCGAAGTCAGAGCGGGGCAGACGGCAGATGTGTACGCGAAATTTAAAAACCTGTCGCCTGTATCTGCGACATTTGATGCGCGCATAGTAGTCCGTAAACCGTCGGGAAGCGAAAGCACGGGATTTATGAATAACTGGACATTCACGACGGGACAGATCAAGGATTGCTATACTGATAATTTCAATTTTGATCAGAGCGGCACATACACGATTACGGCGGAGATATTCGACAATCAAGGCTATGACACCGGCTGGCCGGTCAGCCGAAGGTTCGACACCCGTACAGAGACCTTCTCCGTGCTGTCGCCAGTCTACAATGCGCAGGTGCTGGATATCTGGGTTACCCCGGATTCCATTGTAAAAGGCGGGAATGGAGATATCCACTCCGATATCAAGAACACCTCGACAAGTACCACCACTCTTGACGCACGAATCATTATGAAGAAGCCCAGTCAGAGTAGCACCTACCAATCCATTGATGACATGACCCTCGTCAAAGACCAGATACAAGGCATAGTGTGGTTGAACTATCTCTTTGACGAGACAGGAACCTATACGATCACGACTGAGGTCTATGACAGCAGTGGGAAGCAATCAGGCTGGGCAACTTCTCACCGTTTCCACTCCCGTACCGAGACATACACTGTGGGGAATGCGCCGGTATGCGGCGAGGTGAGGAGCATCTGGCTCGATCCGAGCGATGTGCAGGCTGGGGAAACGGCGGATGTATACGCGCAATTCAAGAACTGTGGATCAGTCACTACGACATTCGATGCGCGCATAATAGTGTACAAGCCGGATAGCAGCGGGACATATCAGTGGATAGATGATTGGAGCTTATCCGCGGGGCAAATAATGAACCGCTACCGTGACGCATATATGTTTGACCAATCAGGCCAATACAGGGTCTGCGGAGAGATTTACGACAACCAGGGAGTGCAATCGGGATGGGCGAGCACGCACCGGCTTGCGTCTATGTGCGAGACATTCACGATCCAGGGACTGGTGCCGACGCCGACGCCTCCCGGGAAACTGTTTGACGCGAGGATTGATGATACATGGCTGGTTCCTTCTGACGTGAAATCGGGCAGTAAGGCGGATATATACTCGAGCTGCCGTAATCTCTCGCGGTTGGACGGGCCCTACAAGGGCGAAGCCACCTTTGATTTAATAATGAAGATCCGGAAGCCGAGCGGCAGCACGGTCTCCGGGTGGGTGGACAACCAGCCGTTCCAGGCGAGTCAGGTGATAAACCTGCGTACGGCGGCGTTTTTGTTCGAGCAGGCCGGGGATTACGTCATAACGACAGAGGTATATGATATCGGTGGCTTGCAGGCGAACTGGAACATCGCAAATCGCCTGGCTACCTTCTCGAAGACTTTAACCATACAGGATACGGGCACACCAACGCCTACGCCGCGGCAGGGCATCGCGGTGGTGGTAAATCAGGTTGGACCGTTCAGCATTGCGTCTTCACCACCCGGCGTCGGGGAATATGTGGAGCTCTACAACAACAGTTCTTCCGCAATCAACCTGTCGGGTTGGAAGCTGCGTACGTACAGCGGTGATTACACCTTTGACTCTTCAGACATCATTCAGGGACGCAGCTTCTTCCTGATTTCCGAGATTAACCCGACGGGATATGTGACGCCGGACGTGGTCGCCGACATCGACATCACGGACAACGGCGTGAACAGTTACGTGCGACTTCTGAATGCGTCGGGAGCGGTGCAGGACACAGTGGGATGGTCCACCTCCACGATCTTCGAGGGGACCAAGCTGGGGACATTGGCAACGGGGAAGGCGTGGCTGCGCGACACGGACGGCGCGGACACGGACAACAACGCCAACGACTTCTCTCAGGTGTCCTGCAATCCGAGGAGCGGCCAGGGAGGCACACCGACGCCGACTCCGCCGAATCAACAGCAGTCGATCAACCTCGGCCCGATCACCGTATACGCCGATTATGTGTATAACACCGGTGGGTGGCCGAAGAGGGCGAGCGGTCGCGTGAGCATCAACAACATCGTAAAAGCAGATGGCGATCTCACAATCGCCAGCACCCAACCGGGGGTGTACACGATTTCGGGCAACTGCCGTCTGTTTATAGTGGAAATTCCAATTCAGGGATTGGGCACGGTACCTGAGCTGACGCTGTATGAAGGGGAATTCACCTATACGGTGGACGGGAACGGCCTGGCGAAGAAGTACCTGAACAGGGCCCTCAAGTATTTGAAAGTGGCGGGAATCGACGCCGACATCAATCACTTTACCTTCCTGGCCGACGGAGTGGAACTCGGCGCCGACCTGAAGTGGGCGGGCAAGGAAGGGTGCATCAAGCTGACGCGGTTGACGATAACGCGCAGCGGCGTCAACATCATCGGGAAGATGAGCGTCGGGGGTATTGATATCGAGGTAAAGAACCTGAACGTCACAAACAGCGCGATCACCCTGGCGCATGGGACGATAGTATTCCCCGAATCATTCTCGCCGGGAGGCGTGAGCTTCGATCCTGAATCCAGAAGCTATTCGCCGATCAACAGCAGTTGCGGCAACTACGCCTTCTCCGCGCTGGAAGGAGATGGTGTCCCTGTTGAGGCAAACAGCGAGGAAAGCAACGGCGAGTGGGACGTCTCGGGACAGCTCCAGAGCATAGATGGGTATGTCGACAAGGGACAGGTACCGTATGAAGGCAAGTTCGTAGCCGAGCTGAGCCGTGTTCCGGGAATTGAAGGAGTTGAGGAGGCGAAAGAGGAAAATATCGATGTATACGTGGTTGACGAGAACGGCCACTACACGTTCAGCGACCTGCCGGAGTCGAACTACCGGCTTCGCATGAGCGCGCGTATAACGCTGGACATCGACGGCCTAACGATCGACAGCAGCGGCTTCCACCTCAGCGCCGGAGAAATCACGAACATCCCCGATCTGACGTACGCGGGGATCAAGTTGAGCATCGGGTCGCTTGGTTTCAGCACGGAGCCGGTGTCGGTGACGCTGAAGAACACGAGGATCCACATGCCGACCGCGATGGGCGGAGGAACGATCCTGCTGGGGACGCTTACCGTATCGGAAAAGGGAGTTGCGGTGGATGCGCAGCTCACCAATTTCTCGTTTAACATCCCCGGTACGGGCTTCAAGATCACGATACAGAAGATCCTCTTTGACACGATTAATGAGAGATACGGCGGCCAGGGCAAGATAAGCATTCCGGGCCTTCCGGATATCGTCATAGGAGTGGGATTCAACAGTCACGAGCTTCTCTGGGTGCACGCGGAAGTTCAGGGTATGAACATACCGATCTACGCGGTTGTCTTCCTCCAGAGGATCAGCCTTGATGTGACGGGATTGGAGTCCGGACCTCCGCCGGTGCTGATCGTGGGACAGGTAGGGATTAGCGCCGGGCCGAAGTGGTGGACCCCGTTCGGTGATGTGGTTCTTCTGGCGGCTGACCCGATTGCGCTCACGATAGACACGAGCGACTACGTACAGCTCTCCGGCGAACTTACGCTGTTCAAACCTACAGCGGGAATAGCGGAGGGGTCAATCTCGTTCCTCTTCTGGGACTGGGACTACAGCTTCTCCGGGTTCAATGTGCTGAAGGCGCTTGTGGGTTTGAGCCAGACGAGGGGCTTCTATGCTCAGGCGGACTTAGACATCATCGAGATATTGAAGGCATCGTCGACCTTCAACATCGATCCGCGCTGGAACGTCAGCGGACGTGGAACGGGAGTTATCCAGGTGCCGCCTTATATACCTGTGATCGGATCCTACCAGCTCGGCGGTTTCGAGGAAGTCCTCACGAACAATTACATTGCGGGTGAAGGCTGGATCACCTCCATCTTCAGCCTTGCGGCGAAGTTCAGCTTTGACGGGAAGATCAAGTTCGGGAGCAACCTTGAGGACCTGGGTGTGACGGTGGTTCCGCAGGCGGCGCTGCTCGCAGCGCATACGGATGGAGAAATGGCCGCATCGCCGTCGTTCTGGATTGAGGTGCCGCCCAACAAGGACCGCGCGGCATTCAGGTTTGCATGGACGGATAACTCGGATACCGACGTGAGCCTCATCAGCCCGCAGGGTGAGACGATCACGCCGTCGATGGCGCCGAAGAATAATGCATATTATAACTACATCAAGGACGGCGCGAACCATGAAATTTGGTATGTGGTGAAGGATCCTGCGGCGGGGACGTGGCAGTACCGTCTGACGAACCGCAGCATCGGGAACCTGACGGTGCAACTGATGGAGATTGAGGAGCCGCCGACGGTAGAGATGGCGTCCGCGGGCCCGCAGGTTACCTCCGGGACAAAGACGAATGGGGATTCCGTCCGTCTTACGTGGAGCACGGAGAACCTGATCGGCGATGAGACGATCAGCCTCTACTACGATACTAATAACGAAGGCTACGACGGGAGTCTGATTGCGACGGGTAATTTTGCGGCGCAGGGATTCTACGATTGGGTGCTCGACAGCACGGTGCCTTCAGGGCAGTGGTTTATCTATGCGATTATAGACAACGGGCGGAGCATGCCGAGGGGTTCGTACATGGCCGGCACAGTAAAGGTGGAAAATCCCAATGCGCCCGAGATGCCGCGCAATCTGATGGCGGATGAGGCAGACGGCAAAGTGACCCTGACATGGGACACCAACTCTGAAGAAGACCTGCTCTCCTACGTGATCGAGTGGACTGATGACCTTTCGGCAATCAACTTCGACAAGCGTCTTGCGGTGGGATTTGACACCAGTTACACGCTCGATCAACTGGACAACGGGAGGACGTACAAGATCAGGGTGAAGGCTGTGAACAACGACGGATATGAGAGTCTGCCGTCGGAAGTGCAGCTTGTGGCGATCAACGTCGCGACGAGCAACTGCGCGCCGCATATTGTCTCCATGCCGAAGACGAAGGCGCGGCAGGGAGAACAGTACACGTATCAGGTCGATGTGAGCGACGCGGACGAGATGGATATCCTGACGTATAGCTTTGTAAAAGCTCCTGCGGGGATGACGATCGACGAGGGGAGCGGACTGATCCAGTGGGCGCCGGGGCTTACGGACGTCGGGCGTGCGAAGGTGGTGGTGCGCGTGCAGGATACACTCCTGTATGAGGATACGCAGGAGTTTTCCCTCGATGTGTACAATGATTACATAGCGAACATCGCCCCCGAGATCGCTTCCGATCCACAGGACACGGCGGAGGTAGGGCAGGCGTACGCCTACGAGATAGGGGCAGCGGATGTGGATGGCGACACGCTGAGTTACACGCTGCTGACCGCGCCGGAGGGGATGACGGTGGATGCGGACGGAGTGATCCACTGGACTCCCACGGAGCAGAATGTGGCGGGCGAGAACCTGGTGGAGATAAAGGTGACCGACGGCCACGGCGGCGTGGCGATACAGGGATTCAATATCTTCCTCAAATGGTTCAGCGCGTACGGCGCCTCCGCGGTGGATACATGGCTCGATCCCAACGCCACTCAGGCGGGGAGTTATGCGAGCATCTATGCTCAGTTCCTGAACCAGTCCAAGCTCAACGGCCCGTACCAAGGTGCGGCGACGTTTGATGCCCGGATAATCGTGAAGAAGCCGGACGGCACCTCGACGTATGGGTGTAGGGACAACTGGGCTTTCGCGGCAAACCAGTCGATGAACCTGTACTGGCAGAACTACTATTTCAACCAGGCGGGTACGTACAAGATCACCGCGCAGATTTACGATATCAACGGGAGAGAGTCCGGGTGGAGCTGGTGGCACCAGTTCGACTCAAGGACCTGGTATTTCACGATGAACCCAGGGCCGACGCCGACGCCGACGAGCACGCGTCAGCCGACGGCCACGCCGACTCCGACGTCGCCGCAGCCGACGGCGACGATACCGCCGATACCGACGGACACGCCTCCTGGAAGTTATGCGGACATCAGGGTGGCGCCTCTGTCCATGACGTTTGACTACTCGGAGTTGCCGGCGGCCTCGTCACTGCTCGGTGCGAGCGTGCAGGGGGAACCGGCCAGTCTGGACATTTCGACCGGGGACAACTCGATTGTGCTGGACGTCGATTCGGGCTCCTACTCGATGAGCGCGTCGGGGAGCGCCGCCGCGATCCAGATGGAAGGGTTCGACATCATGAGTTCGCCCGGCGATCCGGCGCTGCCGCACAAGGTGTACCGTATCGCGCTGCCGCCGGATGCGGACATATCGAGCGCGAGGGTCACCCTGGATAACGAGACAGTCGCCCTTCTGGACGGCGAATACGAGATTGCACCCGCTCCTCCGCTCGCGACGTGGGATGGGACCCAGGTCGTGTACGCATGGGGAGAAGGCAAGCAGATCGTCAACGGCGCGAACGTGCTCGTGTACGGTAGCGACGCAAACTACCCCGCGCTGGCATCCGAGATCATTTCCGACGGGCAGATGCGCAAATGGAAGTTTGTCGAGGTGGACTTCCGTCCGTTCCGGTACAACCCGGTGCAGAAGAGGCTCACCTTCATAGAAACGGCGCAGATCACCGTGTCGTATGCGATGCCGCCCACGGTTAAGACCTCGCAGGCTTCGTCTCTCATGGCCGATACGGTCATGGATGACCAGGCGGCGCTCCTGTTCGATAACTTCGCGCAGGCCGCCGAGCAGTACGCGAAGTCCGCGCCGGTGATGACTTCGGAGGCTCCGTCTGCGACGTACAACTACGTCATCATCACCTCAAACGCCATCAGGAACAACAGCGGCAAGCTGAGCTCCTTCGTCACGCTAAAGAAGAAGCTGGGATTCACGGTCAAGGTGGTGACGGAAGACGATTTTGGCTCTCTCACCGGGCCTGCCCCCAACGGGCGCGCCGAGAAGATAAGGAAGTGGCTGCAGGACAATTACGTTTCTATGGGCATCAAGTACGTCCTCCTTATCGGAGATCCGAGAACCGACAGCTCCGACGTTCCGATGAAGATGTCCTGGCCGCGCTACAACGAGACCTGGGAGACGAGCTACAAGGAAAGCCCGACAGACCACTACTACGCGGACTTAAGCGGAAACTGGGACAAGGACGGGGACACTATTTACGGCGAGTACGGTCAGGACACCGGAACCGGAGGCGCCGACCGCGCCGCGGAGGTGTACGTGGGCCGCATACCGGTCTACAACTCCGACTACTCGATGCTGGACAGCATCCTCCAGAAGACGATGGATTACGATAATCCAAGCGGCGATATTTCCTGGAGGGACCGCATCCTGCTCCCGATGAAGCCTTCCGACGGCAGCACACCGGGCTGGCAACTGGGCGAGGGCATAAAGAACGACTATGCCAAGCCGAAGGGTTTCACCACATACCGTATCTACGACCAGACTTACAATATCTCGCCCGCTCCGGAAATGACGCCGTGCAGTTCGACGAACGTGCAGAATGAGTGGGCGAACGGCTACGGCATGGTGACCTGGTGGACGCACGGTTCCGAAACCAGCGCCGTGAGCGTCTTCGCGAGCTGGCAGTGCCAGTATCTTGATAACGCGAAGCCCGCGTTCACGTTCCAATGTTCGTGCACCAACGGGTCGCCGGAGACGACGGACAACCTCGGCTATGCGCTGCTGAAGCGTGGATCCGTCGGCACCGTATCCGCGTCCCGAGTGAGCTGGTACAACCCGGGAGCGTGGAACCTCAGCGGCTCGAACTCCGGCATGGCCTATCGCTACACAGGCAGGGTGCTCAATGCCGACCCTGTGGGTCAGGCGCTCTTCCAGATGAAGGTCGGGGAAAACATCGGCAGCGCCGAGTACTGGATGAACCAGACCGACTTCAACCTGTATGGCGATCCGTCGCTGGTGCTCACAAGCCAGAAGAATATGACGATCTACAACGACGGGAGTTCGGATCTGCTTGTTAACGGGATCAATGCCCAGAGCGGGAGTTCGTGGCTGAAGGTGATGAGGCCTGAACACCTGCCGCTCACAGTTGCTCCGGGCGATTCCGGGCTCGTGGGTATAAGGGTCAACCGCGGGGGAGTGAATGCGGGCACCTACAGCGACCGTCTGCTCATCTCGTCGAACGACGCGGACGAGAGTCCGTATCCCGGCGCGGAGTACGTGACGCTCCAGATGAAATCCAGCGCGAAGCCGGATCTCAAGGTGAACATGCCGCTTCCCGACGATGGGGCGACCCAACCGCCGTTCAACCCGGGCCAGACGATAGACTGGTACGCCTACGTCAGCAACACCGGCGCCGGTGATGCGAGTCCGTGCACGCTCGGGTATTATCTGGGGAGCTCCGCAACCGACTACTCGCGGATGATAACCTCCAGCTCGGTCGAGCTGCTCCAGTCGGGAGGCAGCACGGTAAAGCATCAGACCTACCCCTTTACCGAGAGCGACAGGGGACAGCGGTGGCTGAACATCTGGATTGACAAGGACAGCGCTGTGCGCGAAGAGCAGGAGAGCAACAATAAGGGATCCTACGGTCCGTTCTGGGTGGGCGAGCCTTACACACCCACTCCGACGCCGACATGCACACCGACTCCGACGCCGGTGCCTCCCACTTTTGTGCCGACCGCTACGCCGGTGCCTCCGACCCCGACCCCAGTCGGGCCGGGAGACACGCCGACGCCCGGCCCCACAGCCACGCCTGCTCCTCCGGGTCAGCACCTCGTCAGCGGATTGGTGTTCAACCTGGACGGCTCCTATCCCCCGACACTCCTCTTTAAAGCATACATTGTCGGGAAACCGGCCGATATCCTCAACGAAGTTTCGCCGGGGAGCAGCTACAGCCAGACCTCGGGCGTGTGGCAGCTCGATACGGGGAACTTTGCGGGCGGATGGACGCCGGGGGATCTGCTCCATGTCAGTTTCCTTAATACCTACAACGGACAGAGCGGATCATGGGAGTACACGCTCAATCAGTCCCAGACACAGGCCGAGTCGGATGTGTACTACCTGAACGGGCAGATAAGGGAAACTGATGTTCTGAAGACCACTACCAAGACCTCGCTCAACGCGGTCACGCTCCTGGAGGCCTCCATCCTTAACGGGAACGGAGAGTGCACTGCCGAGCAGTTCGCGCAGCGGATACCCAACTGCACGGTGCTCTATCGCTGGGATGCGACGACTCAGTCCTATTCAGGGCACATCAAGGGCCGCTCGATGAATAACTACACGGCCCAGGCGTACCAGTCATATTTTGCCTCCCTGAACGGCCCGGGGACATTGACGCAAAACGGGATCATTAATAATCTGCCCTACTATCATATGCTCTTCATTCCCACCAAGACGTCCATCAACTGGATTACGCTGCCGACAGATATGATCCACCTTGAGACGGCGGAGGATCTGGCGCAGGATGTCGGCGTACACTGCAAGGTGGTGTACCGCTGGCTCGTGGAGTCGCAATCCTGGTCGGGACACATACGCGGACGGTCGATGAACAATTTCAAACTCAGGCCGTTGGAACCGTATTTTATATCGGTGGACGCGGAAATATACTGGCCGTAGCACCGGGATGATAAAGTGTGAGCGTATGCGCGTGTGCGCGTGTCAGCGTAGTGGGGCATGCGGACAGCGCGATATGTAGTGAGACATCGAATCCACGTACAAAAGGAGGTGGGTAGTGAGAACATTGATAGTAGTGATAGCAATTGCGACCTGTGCGATGATGGGTACCGCTCTGTCGGCGGGGGATCCTCATACGGTATATGGGAAATTGGTGAACGCTGACGGAACCGCTCCTGCGGCGAGCGCCATGAGTTTCAAGGCGTATATCGCCTCCCGCCCCGGGGAGGTCCTGACTGAAAAATCACCCGGCTGTGAACCGTTTCAGGAGTGGCGGTTATCCCCAGCTTTCCCCAGGTTGATGAGAGACCCGCGTAAATCATTCGTGAGTCATAACTCGATAAGCACGCATCTGATTCCGTCAACGAATAATGGCTCATGATTTGCTCCCCCTCCCAAGGCAAGCCAGTCCCATGCGTGCGCGCCCATGACGGAGGAAGGGAATTCTTAAGGACTGAGAAGGTGTGAAATAATCGTCTTGCAGGGGTTGGATCCTTCGGCAGGTTCAGGACAAGTTTTATCCGACCTGCCCCTACAGCCTTTGGGTTGTAGAAAGGAATGAAAGCCTGATTTTCTCACCCCTTCTGACCCCTTATGGAATTAAAACATTAAAGGTTGATGAGTAAATCAGATTAACTTCTCCAATTGGAGAATTAAGGAGGAAGGTCAGATGCTGAGAGCCGAGTTATTACGAAAACAGTATCAACTGCTTGTTTGTGTTTCTTCCGTTAGTGCTTCTTTAATGATTATTCCTGCCATGACCGCATTCGCAGAGGACGGGGAGACTTCCACAGTTACCACCGCTATCGCCCCACCCGAAGATTTACAACCCGCTACCGGGTCGCAGCCAACTGAGACTATTCCGGGTACCACAGCCGGCGAACTGCTTTCAACCTTGGTAAAAGCCGCACCCGCGACGGGGGAGATCGAACAAGAGCCGCCCCCAGCGGGGTCTGGAGAAAGCGAGATTGAAAAAATCGGAGCGGGTGAGCAACTAATCATCCCCGGGACGCCTGAAACCGAATATTTATTTGACCAGGACGACACGGAAAGTGGCGGCTTTGTCGTTCCTGAAGCCGCACAGGCTGACCTGACGCCTTATCTACCTGGTTATTGGAACGATAAGATTCCGATCGGTATCAGTCAATTAGCCGCGGGCTCTACTCACTCCTACTCCGGTCCGTACTACAATAATCAGACCCTTTACTTTAACTGGGGATCTAATAACCAGGGGAGCGCGGCCGCTTCCGGATACACCGTCCACTTTGAAGTGAGCGGCACGGGAGGCGGGAGCTGGAACTGGACCAGTCAGAGCACAAATCCGGGATATTGGAACTACCTTACTAATGACCAGGCTGTCGGGCCGCTCTCCGCCGGTTCGCACACGTTTAAGTTATGGTTGGACTACAACGGCAATGTGAGCGAGTCGAACGAGACCAACAACTACTATGAGCGGACCATCACCGTATCGGCACCCAGCCAGGCTGACCTGACGCCTTATCAACCTGGTATGTGGAACGACAAGATTCCTATCGGGATCACTCAATTGTCCTACTCCGCCACCCACTCGTATACAGGCCCATACTACAATAATCAGACCCTTTACTTTAACTGGGCGTCATATAACCAGGGTAGTGCAACGGCTTCGGGATACACCGTCCACTTTGAAGTGTCCGGCACCGGGGGAGGTAGTTGGAATTGGAGCAGCCTGAGTACACCTGCAACGCAATATACGTGCGTCACAAATGACCAGGCTGTCGGGCCGCTTTCCGCAGGCTCTCACACGTTTAAGGTCTGGGTGGACTACAACGGCAATGTGAGCGAGTCGAATGAGTCCAATAACTATTACGAGCGGACCATCACCGTATCAGCACCCAGCCAGCCCAACCTGAAGCCCTACCAGCCCTCCGGATGTAATGGTTTAGACTAAATTGGACTTTTTCGGGTTCTTAGATTTGTATGAATCTCGCCTCCATGGATGGTAAGATTTTACCATAGAAAGGAGGCGGAGAGATGGAAAAGAGGAAGTTTAGTCCGGAGGAGAAGTATAAGATTCTGGAAGAGGTGCATGCGCCTGCTGCAAGCATTTCAGAGGTATGCCGTCGGCATCAGATGGCACCGAGTTTGGTGTACTCCTGGGAGAGACAGGCAAAGCAGGGAGCCATAGAGGCTTTGAAGGGGAAAGGGAACGGCAGTAAGAAGGATAGTGAGGCTGATTATTTGAGGGATAAGATTCAGAAGATGAGATCGGTTATCAGTGAGATCACGGAGGAGAATCTAGTTCTAAAAAAAAGAATTGTGGACTAGGGGAAAAGAC
>JAPLCW010000066.1 GCA_026392015.1 Candidatus Auribacterota bacterium
ATGAGTTATAGCCACTTTGATCAGATTTGCCATGCGAATACCCCCTTTCTGTGTTAGGGTATTTTACAGGACAAATCTCTCCTCTAAAGTGGCTGGTTTTGATTCGTTCTTTGGTGGCTGGTTTTAACCGACCGCTGACAATGCTTAGAGAGGATTAATGGGAAATGGGATGTATGCGATAGAAAGAGCAAGGTAATGCAAGCCTCTAGGTCGCAAGCTGGTAATTCAGAATATAGAGGAGAGGTATACCTGGACCTACCTGATTTAAAACTATTCTGTATAACATGTGATGAGATTGAACCATTTAATGCGATTTCAAGTGAGGACTTTTTAGCACATGGATGTGAGAATTTAAGAACATTCAATGATAAGGACAAAACAGTCCAAGTATTTATATTCTCTTTCCTCTGCCAAGGCTGTAAATCTATACCAGAAACCTTCATGGTTCGTCGCAATGGTGATAAATTGACTCTTTGTGGTCGTGCGCCTATGGAGTCTCTGAATATTTCAAGGGTTATACCCAAGAATATCCAAATGTACTATCGCGGCGCGTATTTAGCTTATCATTCAAATCAGACATTAGCTGGTTTATTCCTCTTACGCACTACAATAGAGCAATGGGCTAGATTTGCTACGAACATGGAGCAGGAGACCAAGGCTGATAAAGTACTTGAAAAATATATGAAGAAATTACCTAAGAATTTCAAAGATGAATTCCCTTCCATGAGTTCTCTTTATGCAAACTTAAGTGCGGATATACATAGCGCGACTGGTTCTGATGTTCTTTTTGACCGTGCATGCGAAGAAATTGTAGAGCACTTTGAGGCGCGTCGACTTTTTAAATTGAAGGACAAATAGGGCAACTATGGCACTCTTTCGTAAAAATGGTAATTGGTACATAGATTATCGCTGCGACGGCGTAAGGATAAGGGAGAAGGCAGGCTCTAGCAAGAAAGATGCTGAAAATGCCCTTGCCATGCGTAAGGCCGCGATATTGCAGGGCAAGTTCGATATAAAGGCTAGGCGCAAGAGAATTCAGTTTAAGGAATTGGCTAATAAGTATCTTGAGTATTCAAAAGCGACAAAGCGATCACACAGACGTGATGGCACATCAATGAAACATCTTTTGCAGTTTTTTGCGGGCTATCGGTTAAATCAGATCAATCCCCACATCATAGAGCAATATAAGATCGAGAGACGCAGGGAGATTATGTCTCTGGATAAATATAGAGGTAGAGATTCCAGAGACGTTCCGATGGCAACTATCAATCGAGAGCTTGCTTGCCTGAGCCACATGTTTAATATGGCGATTAAGTGGGAGAAGGCTGAGCATAATCCGGCAAAGGGGGTTAAGTTTTTCAAGGAAGAGAATCTTACGCAGAGGCTACTAACGAATGATCAAATAACTGCCTTGCTTGCTAATTGCACGGATTATCTCAAGGGCATAGTTACCATAGCATTAAATACAGGAATGAGACTGGGAGAGATACTTAACCTTACATGGGGACAAGTGGACTTAGGGCAGGGCTATATCACCGTGATTAAAACTAAAAGTGGTAAACAAAGGAAAATTCCAATAAATAGGGCAGCCTATGATGTGTTGAAAAACCAGCATAGAGATAGTATATTTGTGTTCAATCAGGACGGAAAACCATTCGGTTCTGTCAAAAAAGGTTTTAAGGCAGCCCTTAGAAGGTCCGGGATCGGGTATTGTCGCTTTCATGACCTAAGACATACATTTGCCACCAGGCTGGTACTTGCCAATGTGAGTTTACCTGTAGTAAAGGAACTCCTGGGGCATGCGTCCATAGAGACAACCATGAGATACGCGCATCCGACACCTGAAAGCAAAAGGAGCGCGGTAGATATGCTGGACTGGCAAAAAACTGATTTGGATGGACACTTTATGGACACCAAGGAGTTTCCGGCAGAGCGGCAGTTAGTCGTAACTCCTTGCAAATGAACAATGGGCGGTGTAGCTCAGTTGGTTAGAGCAGCGGAATCATAATCCGCGTGTCGTAGGTTCGACTCCTACCACCGCCACCAGAACTACAGTGATAAGTGATTAGTGGGAAGTGAAAAGTTATCCACAACGTAGCCGGCCCTTAAGGGCCGGCTACAGCTATATTGAGGCGCAATCAGATCGGGACCGGGTGGCCCCAGTTCTTATCTGTGGAAAATCCCCTGCATTTTCAATCCAAGGTCTTTCTTTAGAATCCGGACAAACGACAGCGCCAATGGGAACAACTCCTTGAACTGTGCGCGGGATCGGATCCTTCGGGCGAAATGGTACAATGATTTGGGGCTCAGGTAGTACATCGCGTAGGCCTGTGTGAGGAGGCGCGACATTCTCTCAGGGCCTATGAGTGGGTTTGAGAACGGCATCTGTGAGGAGAGTGTTCCGGCGGGATCATACATCTCCCAGCCGGTGTCGGCCTTCATCCAGTTGTTTTCGACAGCCAGCTTGTGAAGAAGGGTCCCGGGATAAGGAATGGGGATATAGAATATGCAGATATTGGGTGCGTGTTTCTTGGCCCAGCGGATTGTCGCGAGTGTCGATTCATAGTTTTCGCCCGGCCATCCAAGGATGAAAGAGGCGATGACGCTTATGTCGTGTTTTTTGCACAGGCGCAGCGCGGCCAGATTCTGATCCACGGTCGTCCTCTTGTTCATCGACTCCAGCACACTGTCATTCGCCGACTCGAATCCGAAGCCTATCTGCCAGCAGCCGGATGCCTTCATTGCGGTGATCATATCATTATCTATCTGGTCAACCCTTGTGTAGCACGACCACGGCAACCCCAATCTTTTTCCATACGCCTCGCAAAAGTCGTACGTCCATTTTTTATTGAATGTGAACGTGCTATCCTGAAAATAGAATCCGCGCGCTCCCCATCGATCTTTTAAATAGGCAAGCTCTTCAATAATCGCCCCCACCGGTTTGCTCCTCACCTTGTGGCCATGTACCTCAAACGCGTTGCAGAACGCGCAATGGAAGGGACAGCCCCTGTTGACGACGAGCTGATAGGTGGGGTCGCATTTCACGTGCGGGATGTAGCATCTGAAATAGTCGATTCCGGACCCTTCGTAATCGGGGACCGGCAACTCCTCCGGGGAGAGGAAATCGGATTTTGGGTTATGGCGGATGCTCTGCGCATTCCAGTCTCTGTAATAAAGAGAAGGGACCTTGCTGATGTCCGCCCCGGGGGATGCGAGATAATCGGCCAGCCCGCGCAGCGCCTTTTCACCCTCCCCGACGATTACATAGTCGGCGTGCGGGCATTCTCTCAATGTCCTTTCAGGCATCAGTGTCGCGTGCACCCCGCCGATAACCACCTTTGATCCTGGACTCGCTTCCTTGATTATTCTTGCCGTGGTGTACGTTTTGAGGATGGACAATGTCCAGGAAGGGATTCCGATCAGGCCAAAATTTCCTCTGCCGACGAATGATCTGAACTGCTCCGGCGAAAACGCGGTTGATTCGATAACAGTAACATTGTGGCCGAATGCTTTCAGATATGCCGATAGGCAGGCCAGGCTGTAGAGGGAACGGGTGGCTGCAAGCCCAGAAAATTCGGCCCATTCCTCTTCCAGTGACCAAATGGGAGTCGTTAACAAGATGTTCATTTTTCACCAGGCCAATGTGTCGGAGAGAACATTACACTATAATACATTGTGTTGAAAAAACACAGACGAGACTTAACAGGACTTCCCCCGTTTTTTTAAAAATGATTAATAGCTCACCGCAGAGGCGCAAAGCACGCAAAGATCGATCGCATAGAATAATCCATAATAGCCTGGCTCTCTGCATGATCTATCATCTCTGCGTCCTCCGCGTCTCCGCGGTGAAATATATGATCTCTTCTTTTTCCAAACTCGGAGTAGTGCAAATGCTAAATTTTGTATCTGTCCGGTAATTAGATAGTAATGAATTTAGTGCTCAATATTTTGGGGAATCTCCTGGAGACTTAAGTTGGCAGTGGCTCGGTTTTGACGCCGTTTATTTGTAGGGGTTCGATTTATCGAACCCGGGCGCGATAAAACTTGTCCTGAGCTTGCCGAAGGATCGCGCCCCTACACCATAAAAGAGTTATATCCTACCATATAATTGAGCCACTACCCTTAAGTCCCCGCCGGGGATAATGCCTCGGCTAAGAGTTTAATCTAAAGAAAAATGGTTCTCTTTCGTTTTGTGTGGGTTACTCAAGTTAATCCTCCCCCCTCTGAAGGGGGGAGGTTAGGAGGGGGGTGCTCTCCACAGTTATTAGTTTCTGGTCGGTAGTTACTAGAAACCAATAACCAGAAACTGTAGTATCACCCCCACCCAGACCCTTGCTTCGGCAGGGTCCCTTCGACTGCGCTCAGTGTCTTCGACAGCACAGGCTCCCCTTCTCAGGGGGGGATAATTGGATTTATCCACACAGAGTGGAGGAAGACCAGAAAAAATTATTCACACCCGCAGCCGTAGCTTACATCTCGACTACAGGCCTGGGTTACACACGCAATCGGCAGGAATCAATCGTTCCCAAGAGGAAACCGCTCAGCTGAGCCAGGCGTGGTAGGTGTACTTCGCCCGGGCATATTCACAATTGAGCTTCTGATAGATTCGGATGATGTTCACGTTGTTAAGCTGCGTCTCGAGATCCATCATGTCGTGCAGGGGAAGCTGCTCGCGCATGGCCGTTTCCAGGATTGTCGGATAGGCCCCCAACCCTTCGCTCGTGCATCCGCCGAGCCCGCCCCCGACCACGTTCACGCCCGTGGATTCCAGTATATCCTTATTGGTTTTATACCCAAGGAAGCCGACGATCTTTCCCCTCCGCTCGGCGAGCATAATCCCGTCGGCGATCCCGCCCGTGAGCAATTTCTCCGCCCACTGTTGGTAGAGATAATCGCACTTCTCATTCGGCAGGTGGGGATCGGCGTGGTAGCGCCCGAAAAAATTCCGGTACGACTCGAGCGCAACCCGGAGCACCTCCTCGTGATCCTCCGGGCGGTAGGGGCGAGTGGTGAAGAGGGGCTTGAAGTGGCCAAGCTCCTGGCGGGCGGGGATAAAAATGTAGGTGACGATGCTATCCACGAGATAGAACGCGTTCCCCTCGAGAAGATGGACGAGCGCGATGTCGTCTGCGTCGAGCCTGATGTTGAGATGACGGAAACCTTCCTTCCGGCATGCCTCCATCATCGTCTCGATGAGGCGAAGATTGACCTTCGCCGGAGAACTCCTCCCGCGGTGAACGAAGAAAGAGATTTGTCCCATCTGTATCCCGAAAATCGAAGAGTCCCAGGGAAGGGGCCGTACAGCCGAGACGGCGGTGATTTTTGCTCCCTCTCCCGCCACCCACGCCTTCCCCTCACGGACGCTCTTCTCGAAAAGGTGGAGCAGGTATGCGATTTGCTTCTCCCTGGTGATGATCCTGTAGCGCCGGAGGTCGTTGTACGGGTATTCCTCGAAGAGGGACTTCAGATCTTCCCTGTCATCCTGCCGGTAAGGCCTCGCGAAGATGTCGCCCACGTCACTCCCCCTTCGCGGTGTGGACTTCGCGGACAGTGTAGAACGGAAGGTTATTCTGTTTCCGGTAGATGCGGATGATAAACTCGCCGAGGAAACCGAGTATCATGAGCTGCAATCCGCCCCCCGCCATGAGCACGATGAGCGCCTGCGCCCGATTGCTGAGGGGTACTCCCGCATAGAGGCGGAACACAAAATAGAGTATCCCTCCGGCGATTCCCAGGACGAAGAGCCCCGTCCCTGCGAGGCTCACTTTCTGAAACGGCCTGCGGCTGAAGTTGGTGATGAAATCAAGGGCGAGTTCAAAGAGGTCGAGGATGCCATAGCCCGACTTCCCGCCGATCCTCGGGTGATGTTGAAGCTCAACCTCACCCACGGAACGGGCAAGCTTCACCGCGAGAGGTTTCAGGAATCGGCGCATTTCTCCATAGCGGAGGATCTCCTTCACCAGCGGCTTCCGCATGGCAACGGTCGGGCACCCCCAATCGCGGAGGCGCACGCCGGTCATGCGATCGACAAGAAGGTTGAGTATCCGGGAGGGGAGCGTCCTCTTGAAGAACGGATCCTTACGCCCCATGCGGATCCCGCTCACGAGGTCGTGCCCGGAATCCATGGCGTCGAGCAAAGCCGGTATCTCGTCGGGGTGGATCTGGAGGTCGGAGTCGAGCGTGACGATTACGTCACCCTCCACCGCCTCGAAACCGGCGCAGAACGCCGCGTGCTGGCCGTAGTTCTGGTTGAGTTCCACCACTTGTGTGTGCGGATCGTGCCCGCAGCATGGGAGGAGCCGTTGCAGAGTTCCATCAATGCTCCCATCGTCAACGAAGATCAGCTCGTAGTCGGAGAACCGTTCCCCCTGGAGGCGGGAGAGAACGGCGCTGACCGAACGGTAGCAGTCCTCGACAATCTGCTCGTCATTGTAGAGCGGTATGATGACCGATAGGGTGTGTATTTTCATGGTGCGTTCCGCGGATATTATATACGCTCCACTCTATAATCCCAAATGAAACTTGGCAGCTAATGGCTCATGGGGCGGAGCAGTTATTGTTATTGGTTCTTTCCCACTCCGGATGGGATAACTAAAGGAACCCACACAAATGGGAAAATTGTTTTTTAACCGCGGATTACGCGGATTAAACGGATTACAGGCATATGTGTCGAATCCGTAATGGGTCTGTTTCGGTGGGGCCTAAAATCATATCCCCTCCCCCTCCTAAGGGGGATGGCGGCGGTGGGGTGTGTCTCCCATCCCACAACTGTCCCATTACTCGAATCCGCACAATCCGCGTAATCCGCGGTTAAATCTTTGAATTCTTTCAAATTTCCCATGAATCGTGAAGTCAGCGTGACTGCGCGGCGCGGCACCTCTGCCGGTAGAGCTTCACCTCGGCGTCGCCGGTCCTGAGCAGGTTCTTGAGATATGCCGGGTCGAACCTGGCCGCTGACTGGATTCGACGCCGCTCGGCGAGGGCGTGCGGGAGCTGGAGTGCCGCACCGATAAGTCCTCGCAGCAGCAGCAGCGCCTGGCGTCCTTTCACGATCTGGTAGGCGGCCTGGAAAAACAGATCGAACAGCATCCGAGGGAAGGCGCTTGGCAAAAATCGCGCGGGCATGTTCTTGATGAATGTGGTGACGCTGTTCCTGGCGCTCAGTTTCACCGCGAGATCGCTCTTGCGCCTTCCGGATGTCGCCCCGCCGATGTGGTAGCAGATCGCGCCGGGGACGTAGAGGCAGCGGAGGCCGCGGAGCTGAGCCCTAAAGTCGAGGTCGACATCCTCCTTGTAGGAAACGAAGCTCTCATCGAAGAGGCCGATGCTATCGAAGAGTGTCCGGCGGTAGAGCGCTGCTCCGGCGCATGCCCCAAAAACCTCCTCCTCGGTCTCGTATTGCCCCAGATCTTTCGCGAGGAATCCTCTCGGGATCGAGCGCCCGTTGAAGGCATAACAGTTCCCGGCGCTATCGATCACCGAGCGATCATAAAAGTCAACCATCCTGGATGCGCAGAATGCAATATCCCGCCTCCTGTCGAGCGCGCCAACCAGCTCCGCAAGCCAGTGCGGGTCTGTTTCCGTGTCGTTGTTGAGGAGCGCCACGAACTCGCTGCGCGCGCGCCGCACGCCTTCGTTTGCCGCGTACGCAAAGCCCCGATTTGCACCCACCCGCACCAGTGTCACCTTCGGATAGCGCTGCGCGCAGAGATTCGCGGACCCATCCGATGAGCCGTTGTCGACGACAATAGTCGCAAAGCTCCGGTATGTCTGCTTCTCAAGCGAGTCGAGACAGGTGGGGAGGAGCTTCTCACCGTTGTAGTTTGGTATGATGACTGTTATCTTCAATTTGTCCACCGCTCGCCCCGTGAATTCATTAAATCAGGTTCTCTTTTTTTTGGTAGTGGGTCATTTTGGAGAACATTGAATTGTAGGGGTTCGAGTTATCGAACCCGGGCGTGATCCTTCGACGGAGTTTATACTGAGCGCAGCCGAAGTGCTCAGGACAGGTTCATCACGCCCCTAAAGCATAGAAATACTATACCCTTAGTCGAATGACCCACTACCTCCTTTTTGTGCGGATTACACAATGCGAATCTGCGTAATCCGCGGTTGAAACATTAAAGTTGGTAAATAGATTTCAGATTAATCTTGTTTCTTCCCTTCCGGGACCAGCTCATAGAGATAAAAGGATCGTAATGAATCGATCATGGCCGGCGGGACATTCACGTACTCCTCGATTACGCCGCTCTTCCGGTCGACGACCACAAGATTGAGTCCATGATCGTAAGTTGAGACCTGTGTTCCCAATACGGAAATCTCATTCCTGAAACCCTGTCCATAGCCCGCGGCGGCAATCTTGATATCCGCGGGGTACATAAAAGAATTCCTGGGGACCGGATCACCCTTATGCCCTTCGATAATTATGGGCGAATAGCGGAAATTCTGTAGCCCCTTCCACTCCCCCTCATGACGCATCACGGCATATGCGGATGCCCATCCGAACCGGGCGGCGAACGGCTTCTCCCCGCGAAAACCCAGCGCCTTGACGACATCAAAAGCAACGTCACTGAGAATCGATGTCCCTTCGTCCACCACGCAGGCCAGGAGCATCTTGTTCTCATCCAGCGAAAGCATGCGAATGATGAGCGGAGCCTCTTGCTGATAGACTGGGATCGGTCTCCAGCCCATTGCGCGGCATTGTTTGAGTCTCCTCGATTCCCTTTCGGTATCCATGAGATATATGTTCAATCGATTGGGCAATGGGGACTCGGGACAGCACGGGTCCCAATTCTGAACCATCCCTTTTTTATATTCATTGAGCTTTGATGGCTCCCAGTGATGGAGCACATATACGTGATCATTCCTTCTCTTCTCTTCCCCGAGGATCTTGTAGAGCAGAACCTGCGTCCAGTGATAATTCGGGGAGAGGATTATGCTGTCGGCTTTAACGGAACCCAGCATCTGCTCTGAAGCAACCTCATCTCCCGTGTGCCTGCTCAGGTCTTCCAAGGGGAAGTTCCGTCTGAATATCTGAAGAAGGATCAGCACCAGTGCGCAAAGGACAAAAATATCCACGATCGGACGCTTGGTGCGGTATCTCTGCGCAGTAGCTGAGAGACTGAAGGTCATGGCGACGACGAGAGCCATGGTCGCGGGAATATAGTATGTGGGTTGCTCCGCGCTCGGCCCGTTTATATAGAGGCCAACGGTCGTGGCGAAGACAAGCAGGAAGAAGACCGCCCATGTCCGCTGCGTGAAGAAAAAGATGACGAAGCCGATACAGGAGAACAACACGCCGGGCAGGGTGAGTTGGTCCACGAGTATTCTGTAATAACCGGGGATCCCGACGGTGACCACCTGTTTCGGGGACAGCGCGAAAAAGTTCCGCTTGTATATCGAGCCTGTCACGAAGCCCAGAAATTCTTTTACGCTATGAACAGCCCCTTCGCAGTAGACCGGATTTTGCAGCGAGCGCAGAGGGAGGAACAGGTACTGGGACGCGCCGATAACGATTATGAGCGCGAGAAGCGACAGCGATTTCCGGTTTCCGAGGATCTTTTTATCAGTGGCGAGGATGAGGAAAAGAATGGAGGGGATCAGGAAAATGACCATCGGGTGATTGAAGCTCCACGCGTAGATGAGGCATGCGGAGTAAAACCACCTTCTCCGCAGAGTTTCCCGCCACCGGATAAGGCAATATATGGCCACACACGAGAGGAAAAAGGTGAGGGTGTACACCTCGGCAATCACGCATACCGACCAGAAACTGAACGAGAAGGCGAGCATCAAGGAACTGATTATCGCCGCAAGGGGACTTTTCGAAAGTTCCAGCGAAATGCGGCAGATGACAGCCACGGTGAGAGCACCCAGAAGCGCGGACAAGAAATTGATGCGCCATGCAAGAGGACCCCAGGGCAGCCTCGCGACGAGGGCGTTGATGAAAACGTACAGCGGAAATCCTGTGGGGTGGGGTAGCCCGAGAACCTTCCCTATGAAATGAAATTTCGATGTATCGCCGTAACCGCCCACACCCGGGAGCATGGTGCGAACGTACACGAGCAGGCTGATGCAAAACGGGATGAGGGGAACGAAGTGCTTTATCGCGGCGTCTTTTTTCATAGGATCACCCATGTGTGCGCTCGATCAGGGCCTTGATGGAGGGCTCCCACTATCCTCACTGCAACTGTTCATGTAGTCAGAAGCCAGAATTCAGAAGACAGAATTCAGGAGACAGGAGATAAACGTTTCCTTGAAATGCCGTTATTCTTAATTCTGTATTCTTGCTTTTTCATTCTGTCTTCTGAATTCTGGCTCCTGAGCAGTTACTCTTCAATGATCATACACGCTCTGGCAACACCCCTCGCAGAGGGGGAAGATGCCCTTCCCCTTCAACCTCTTTCGAAATTGTCTCTGTTTCGGACCGTTCCACAAATTCTTGCAATTATCTTTTCTTATATTCCCCAGGAATACGAACGGACAGGAAGTCACGTCTCCGTATGCCGAGATGCCCAGGAGCCTCCACGGAGCGGTGCAGTGAAAACGTGAGAGGTCCGCACCACCGCTGTAGTAGCGCACAATCTCCTCCGCGGTGATGCCGAAGGGAGAGAACCGGAGCGCCGTTCCCGATTTTTGCGCGGCGCCGGTCATAAGGGAGAGCTGGCCCCGGAGCAGTTCGGGATCGATGGTAACCCGCTTTCGGGAGGCTGCGTCGGGAGTGGTGCTCGCCTCCAGGTCGAGGCGGCTCGCGAAATCGGATGTATTAAAGAGCGTGAAGTTGCAGTAGTCAACCCCGAGTTCACGCGCAAGCTCATAAATGCGGGAGAGGTGAGGCGCGTTTCTCTCCGTGATGACCGATGTGATATGAATATGCGGGAAGGGCGTGCGCCTCTCTTGCCTTAACTCATTCAGGAACCGGATGCCTTTCAGCACCGATTCTCCCGCGCCGCGCTTGCCGGTAATCGCGTCATGGATCTCCGGGGGGCCCTGGATTGAAACGCCGAGCGCGAGAACCCCCCCCCGCAGGAGCGACCGCACGCGATGTTCGCACAGGAAGGCGGCGGTTTCCTCCGTGAGGAGTGTCGCGTTGGTGATAATATGGATCTTGTTTCGCCGGGAGAGCGATTCGACGATCTTGAAAAAGTCATTCCGCAGAAGCGGTTCTCCCCCCGTGAGAGTGACAACGCTGGTCCGGGGGAACGATCTGACAAATCTCTTAATCTCGTCAGCCGAAATCTCACTCTTTGCATTTCTCTGCAATTCATTGCTTTTCAGGATATTGAGAAACTGACACATCTCGCAACGAAGGTTGCACCGGTACGTTAATTCTATGAGCAGGTGGAGGGGGGGAAAGGCGTATGAGGAGAAGAGATGGTAGGGGATCCGGGTGTAGAGCGAGCTCAGCGTATCATATGCCTTTCCCAGGTTTAACAGCCGCTCTTTGCCATCCGGTTTTTTCAACGCATTTCTCCTGGTTTTTCGCCCTGCGGCGTCTTCCCGTATGCCTGATTACAATTTTGCCCCATGCGCGTACACCTTTCAACCATTTTATGGGTCTTTCGGTAATGGGTCACTTATGGGTGGTATCCTTTTCCTTTGTCGTCCCGGCACTTCGACTGCGCTCAGTGTAAACTCGAGCGGGGATCCAGTATGAAACCTGGATTCCTGCTGGAGGGTACTTTTGTGAAAACGGTGGCAGGAATGACATAGTCAGCAAAGTTTCCTCCATAAATGACCTAGCGAAGCTTCGCCTCAAACCGACAAGGCAAGCACATAATTTAGTATCATAACGGCATGCATTTATGAGATTCAAAAAAGGAGAACCGCCATGCCTACCGTTGCTGAAATTATGCGTAACCATGTAACTCTTAAAATAGAATCGTTTGATCGCCTGTATCTGAATGGGTATATACCCACCTTGCAGGTACCGGGGCAACTTATCTCATTCCTTGTTAAGCATTGCGGCAAGCCCATCCCTTCACCTTCACTCCTTGATCAAATGACAAAGAACTTTGTGAAAGCAGTAGAAGATTACGTTCAGCGCGAGAATATTCCTTATATCCTATTCGAAAAGGGCCAGCGCAAGGATGATATTGCCAATAGCCTTCGAAAGAAACATCCCCGTCGTGACTCTGTTATATTCGTCGGCGTCGCCCAAGAAAAAGCTCAGGCATTCAAGGGCAAGAAGGCCGCAACTGAACGCCTTCACTTCGATTATTCACGCCAACCTGTGTACGTCAAACACTATTACTTCTACATCGATGATGAAGACTTTGGTCCGTGTTTTATCAAAATATGCACGTACCTTCCATTTGCAATACGGGTGTGCCTCAACGGACACGAGTGGGCCAAACGCCAGCTTGAAAAACGCGGCATTGTCCACGAGAGTCTTGACAATGCATTCCTTTCTTGCAAAGACCCTGAAGTATTGCAAAAAATCTGCGACAGCCTTGGTCCGACCCAGATCGAGGCTTTCTTCCGCAAATGGGTTGAGCGACTCCCCTTCCCTCTCAGCGCGGTAGACCGCGCCGCAGGGTATCGTCACGAACTTTCCCTCTGGCAAATGGAATTCTCACACACCGATGTATTTGACCGTCCAGTCCGTGGACGCGAATTCTTTGAGGCTGTAATTCGCGATAACCTTGACCTGGGACGCCCAGAGCGTGTGCAGCTCCTCTTTGATCGCAAGATTACCAAGAGCACGCCAGGGAGATTTTCCACTCGCGTTATCACCTCAGGCGTCCAGCCCCGCATCCATATTTCCTATAAGAACACGAACATAAAGCAGTACTTCAAAGAGAACCGCGCTGTGCGTACCGAAACAACTATTTGCGACGCAAAAGACTTTAGTGTCGGCAGACGTCTCAGCAATCTTCCCTACTTGCGGGACATCGCCTGCAAAGTGAATCATCGGCTTTTAGAAGTTGAGCGAGTCAGCAAAGATTGCGTTATCTCCACAGAAAGTGTAGAGCGGCTCACGCAGCCTACCGTTACCAATGACGGGCAACGAGCGCCAGGGCTAAGATTCGGTGACCCACGGGTCATGGCACTTTTTAGCGCGCTCACCTTGTTTCTATGCCTTCCCAGTGGATTCCGCAATCGAAATTTCCGCGAGTCTGTTGCTCATCTGATGGGTGTTGATGCTTCTCAGTACAAATCCACTCAGATGACCTATGACCTCAGACGACTCAGGCTCAAGGGAGTCATCTGGCGACGACCGGGCACAACGCGCTATATTCTTACTCCGTATGGGAATAAGGTCGCGCCTTTTCTTACCCGTTTGAATGCCCGGCTATTTCGCCCTGGTTTCGCATGCCTCAGCGAGGAGTTAGGCGTTCATGTCCCGCATCCCCT
>JAPLCW010000087.1 GCA_026392015.1 Candidatus Auribacterota bacterium
CAGAGACAGGAAGCGATTTCTTGAAGCATTAAAAGAGAGCATAGAGAGATTCAAGGTGGAAGTGCATTGCTATGTGTTGATGAGTAATCACTTCCACTTTTTATTGAGGACCCTTGAGGCGAACCTGAGCAGGTTCATGCAGCGATTCAATACTGCATATACTACCTATTTCAATCTGAGACATCACCGGGCGGGACACTTGTATCAGGGGAGGTTCAAGGCGATCGTGGTGGAAGCGGATGAGTATTTGAAGGAATTGAGCCGGTATCTACATCTCAATCCGGTGCGGCTCAAGAGGTACAAGGAATTGACGGTGGAGGATAAGGCCAGAATACTCAAAGAATATGGATGGAGCAGTCTGCCGGGGTACCTGGGGTTAACGAAGCAGGATGAATTTGTGACATACGGAACGGTATTAGGGTGCATGGGAGGAAATACCAGGGAGGGAAAGAAGCGATGGTGAATGACAAGAGACTCGCTCAACGGGTGGAGAAGATTTTTAAAAGCACTCAGTCAATAGTAGAGGTCTGACCCTGATGCTTGATTCATATTCCCTTGTGATCTCAGTCAGATCGAGCTCATCAACCAGATCATCGATAAAATACGCGAGATGGCTCGACGGGAGCCACTCCTTCAGGCAGGGGGGCAATAAATACGTTTGATCAGGTTCATATGGCCTGTATGTCTTTGACATCGAGTGATCTCCTTGTTCTGCCGTACTGTAATTTTATCAAATGTACGGCAAAATAGGATTACTCGGACAGGCTCCTAGAGAGAGCTGCCATTGTCGATCTTCGCCGCAGGACTCACGGAACTATAATCTCCACCTTGCCGCTGCTCAGGTCGTATCGTGCGCCCACTATTTTCAACACGCCTTTTTCCATCGCCGCTGACAGGACAGGCGATTTCTTCAGGCGGTCGATAATCAGTTCCACATTCGCGTTCACCGCATTGTCCAGCAAGTCGCCCGATTGCCCCCGCGCCTTATCTACGGCGGGCCGAATATCCTCGATCAATGTGCCGATCTGGCCGGGTTCGCGCAGGTCCTTGTTCATAGCGGCGATCGTCGCTTTGACCGCGCCGCAATTACTATGCCCCAGGACCATCAACAACGGGATATGGAAAGTTTCCACACAAAATTCCAAACTCCCCACGACTGCGTTATCAAGGACCGGCCCGCCGATCCGAATGACGAGCAAGTCACCAAGACCCTGGTCAAAAACAATTTCCGGCGGCACGCGGGAATCCACACAACCCAGAATTGCTGCAAACGGCTTTTGCTTTTCCTCAACCTCAATCCGGTGACGTTCGCCCCGGCGCGGATGCGCGGCTTTGTCGGCCGCGTAACGCCTATTTCCCGCCATTAACTGTTGCAGTGCCGCATCCGGACTGGAGGGAGCGTGGGTGAAGAGCGGGGCGCGGAATGGGAAAAACGTACATGACGCGAACGCCATGCTGATGGCGAGCGCGCATCCCAATTGCAGCACTACATATTTCGCACACGGAAGATTGCGTGACACGGTGTCCCTCCTGGTTCTATTTAGGATCCGCAGGCCTGTCGAGCAGGTCTGAATTCGGAACTTTCTTTATTATCGTTCACTCCTTGCTCTTTCCTCTTTCTTTTTTCAGCCTCTTCCATATCTCCAGTGAGGTGTGATACTTTTCCCCTTCTTCAGCCACGACGTTCTTGAAAAATTCGCAATGGATGCAATTCCCCTTCTGTTTTGCGTACGTCCCTTCAACTTCCTTTCCGCAGCACGTGCCGGCGATGGCCCAACACGCCCGCCCCCCGCATCTGCCGCAATTCAGCCCCTCCGCGCACACTTCAGCCGCCGCCGGGCACAGGCCATGATCTTTAACGTTCGCCCCTCCCGGTTCCCTGCCGCACTTCATGAATTCCCAGCAATTAATTTTTTTCATTTTCGATTATCTCTCTCACACGCGCAGTTGCGAATCATGTACTGTGATGCTTCTTATCCAACCCCGAGGCGCATCATGCGGCCGGTTTTGATTTTCTCAGCTTGCTGCGGACAACAACTGTTAATCCGAAAGCCACGGCAAGGAGAATGATGCCAAGCAAAGGGCGATACACAACCCATGCGATCCCGATGGTGACCAGCGACAGGATGGCTGCCACCAGAAACGAAATTATTCCCGTCCCGGCGCCGACGATAGAGCCGAGGATCGGGAGAAGATCGGCAATCACCGAGAGCGGACTGAAAACCATGGCCAGCCCGACAGACATCAAAAGGAATCCGACCAGACGGAGAATCCATGTCAGCACCTGGTTTGACCGCTCCGCTGCGTGAATCATTTCCTCTGCGGAATGGACGCCCGTTTGGAGGAGTTCGATGGTTCCCCCTGCCTTCGTTGTGTAAGGTTCAAAGGTATCGTCCACCTGCCTGGCGATGATACTCACCTCCATCGGTTTCACGACCTTGAAACTTATGCGCATGTCTCCGATCCGGGCCGTTGCCGGATCATTGCCTATGTAAAACCCGCCATTGTACACTCTGGCTTTACCCCGGAGGCCCTCGGGGAGAGACGCATCGCTTTCCATGACGAGCGGCGTAAAATCATTGATTTCCCGGACAAGAGACCAGGGCAACCTGAAAGCTTCAAGATGTACCAGTTCGGCAATCCATCTGCTCGGCGTATACGGCATGGAAGCGGGATTTTCATGGTTCTCCGGATACTTGAATTCCGCCGAACTGATCTGCCTGTCGGACCAGGCTTTATTATAGTTGTACGTCGTGGTAGTTTCCGCACCGCCTCCGAGTTTCTTCTGTTTTTTGCTTTCTTTCTTTTCCTCCCACTGGTACATTTCAACGAGGCGGGAAAGCTTCAAGGCGTTGGCGGACACGCCGAATGCCGGGTCACTCAGGATTTCTTTCGTCTCGGCCTTGCCTGTCATGTGGACCAGTTTGCCCGAGTTGCCGGGGGTAACACTCCGAGAGGAGACGGAGATGACGGCGCCGGCGCCTTCTTTCAGCGTGTTGTATCTTTTGACCGCGCGGCCCTCGTTCCAGAACAGCAGGGGAAACGAGACGGCGAAAAGGACCAATCCGACAACAATCCCTTTGATGGAACCGCCGATTCTGCCAAACCATGATTCCTGAGTGACTTCGCTGAAACTATCCTGTGACATTGCACTATCCTTTAGATTTAGGGGCCAGGCCATGACCAGAATACAAAAAGTTATCGTGGCCTGGCCACAGTTCCTCACGTATAAAATAGCTCCTTCACTTTCCTGCTCTTGAGAAGCATGACTTGCAGGAAACCAACAACGGCTATGCAAAGCCAGGGGATAACCTCACCCCACCATTCACTGCCGTACGCAGAATCCTCTAAATTCATCAAATTAAGAATTATAATAAACAACGAAACACCGAGCCAAAACACCATGAGTACCCATCGAGACCACCGTCGACGCCGCAGGAGCCCGAATCCCGCTATCGCCGGGATCAATCCAAATATAACTCCTATCCCAAGAGATAAGAAAGAAGACGTGGATTTATTCAACTGATAGTCATATAGAGCAATAGCCAATCCTATCGTCGCGAGCCAAATTTCAATGAACAAACTGGTTAAGAAAGCCACACCGCTGACTAAAGATATCTTAAACATTTTTTATAGTTCTCTTCCATTTTGTGTGAATAGAAACATCGTCCCCTCCCCCTGTGAAGGGGAGCCTGTGCTGTCGAAGACCCTGAGCGCAGTCGAAGGGACCCTGCCGAAGCAAGGGTCGGGGGGGGTGTTGACTACAGCCAAAAGTGTAAAGTGTAAAGTTTAATGTATATGAATTTTCAACCTTACACCTTAAACCTGTAACCGTAGTTATCCCCCCTCCTCACCTCCCCCCTTCAGAGGGGGAAGGGATAGTTCTAGTCTGATCTATTCATCAACTTTTAATGTTTTAACCGCGGATTCCGCGGATTGGACGGATTACAAACAAAAATCCGCGTAATCAGCGTAATCCGCGGTTTCATACTTTAATCCATTAAAATTGATCTTTTATGCTTCTAATGAATAATCCAGACTAGTTACCCACACAAAATAGAAGAGAACCTTTTTTATTAATCTATCATTGCGATCCCGCCGCGGCGGACACTCGCGCAATGAGGTGGATGCGTAAGATATTCTTAATCTGATATACTATGCATTGAGGTACTTAATAAAACATCTTCGCCTCTTGTGCTGTCTCTTATCAAAGTGCTCCCATTGCTCCTGTACGTGCCTGTTCGTCTCGAGTTCGGGGTTGGATTCGGCCTTGATAATGCCGAATTTGTGAAACGCGCGATGCATCGTGTCGATCAATAAAGCATTCACGCCCTTCCCTCGAAAATCCGACCTCACTGCCATCAGATACAAGTCCATTCGGGTATTTTTCCTGAGCGCCTTTAAAAGATGAATAAAGCCGAATGGAAAGAGCCTTCCCTTTGCCTTTTGCAGCGCCCTCGACAACGATGGGATGCTGATCCCGAAAGCGACCATCCGGTTGTTCCCGTCAACAACGATCGGCACAAAGTCGGGCGATATAGATCCGAAATAGTGTTTAATGTACGCATCAACCTGACTTTTTGTCAACGGCACATAAGGGTACAGATGTTGATATTCATCATCAAGAAGTTGAAATAGCTCTTTTGCATAAGGCAACAAATCCTTTTTGTTCCGTACCTCCAGCTTTTTAAGTTTATATCGTCGCGTGACTATATCCGCAATCCTTGAAATTGTCTCATTGGGTTTCACCGGTCCAAGAATCTCATATTCTACCCAGTCGAAATGCTTTACAAATCCCATTTTCTCCATGTGGGTTACGTAATAAGGATAGTTATAGATTGTAGCTCGCGTACCGAGCTCTTCGAACCCTTCGACAAGCATACCCTCCGGGTCCATGTCCGTGAAGCCCAGAGGCCCGTGCACAGCGGCCATGCCCATATCTCCTGCCCACGACTCAACCGTCTTGAACAAGGCTCCCGACACGGCCAGATCATCAACAAAATCCACCCAGCCAAATCGCATATAGCGCTGCTTCCACTTTTCGATGTGCAGCTGGTTTATAATCCCTGCAATACGTCCGACAACGCGTTCCTGCTTGAATGCCAGCCAGTACTTCGCCTGGCAATTTTCAAAAGCGGGATTCTTATCCTGGCGCAGGGTGCGGTACTCGTCGGAAAAAAGGGAAGGAACCCAATTTGAGTTGCCGCAGTAAAGCATGTGGGGAAATCGAATGAAGGATTTCAGATCTTTAAAGGTAGTGACTTCCTTGATTTTCACGTCCATGATAGTACATTACACACGATGAACTACGGCCTGTATTTTTATTGTAAAACTGTTTACAACCGGATACAAGATCCTAAGTTTATACGCCTTGCTATCTTCTTACAACAGATATTTCGTTTGACCGGGGCGCAGCGTTTTGCTTTCATATCAGCACAACACGCCGCGGACAGGCGCCTCACAAAGCAATGGGAAGCGGCCCGGGGCCGATTCCACACCGTAAAGGAGGTCACAATGCTCAGAGAACCACCAGAGAAGGTTTCACAGGAAAAGATCACTTTTGATGTGCGCGAGCTCGAGCCCCTGCTCAGCCCGCCGCCTTCTACCATGCCGCCCTATGTGCCCAGCTGCGTAAAGCTGAAGGACGGTTCGGAGATGGTCATCCGTGAAGCAAAGAGAGAAGAAGTACCCAAGATGCTTGAGTTCATAAAAAAGATGATCGATGTAGACCACGACTTCTACGACATCGTCGGTGTGAGGGTCTACGCGGAAATCCTGGGTTGGTACAGGAACAGGCTGAAAGACCCCTACCAGCTTCTCGGCCTCATCGACGGCGAATGGGTGGGTTTCGCGAACGGCCGCATGTGGAACGACAACATCTCCATAAGCCTCCACTCACTCGCCATGAAGCGTGGCTTGAGGATCGGCGCCATTATGTACTACGCAAAGGCCGAATATGCTTTTGAGGTGCTCGATCAGAAGGAGTGGTGGGCGACGTACGAGAGCTACAACGGTTTCAAGCGCTGGGGAATCGGCATGGCGCAGCCCTCGCTCCCCTGGCCGGAGTACCAGCACGAGCTCGGCGGCTCCCGCGTCTTCTACATGACACGGAAATACTGGGACACTGTCGTGAAGAAGTATTTGCTCGACCTCATCGGCGGGACGCTGAAACGGCCGGTGTCGGCGAAGCTGCTCAAAGCGAATGAGAAGATGACCTTGCCGAAAGAGGTAGAGGTATAAGCAGATAGTTGCTGAGGCAAGAAAAAACGCCCTTCCAGAAATGGAGGGGCGTTTTTTTCTATCCGTCGACATGCGACCGCAATTCCGACTCCTGCGCCACATCTTCGGAGGGCAGGGAGATCCCCATCAATCCCAATATGACGAGGATCCTATTGACCCGCTTTGTCACTCGCGGCAATGATCCTAATCGCCTCGATCGAGGTCTTGATCGCCTCGTCGATCCCTACCTTCTTGACGATCATTTCCCCGCTGTAGGTAGAACCGATTATGGCGAGGATTTCCGCAGCCCTGAGCTTCCGGATCATCGCAACACTGAATATGGCCGCAGACTCCATGGAGCTCGCGAGCACGTTCGACTTCTGGTACGCCTTCCACTCGAGCTTAATATCTTCGTAACGCGGCAACGCAGGGTCGTCCTCCTCCGTATAGAAAGCGTCCTTCGTCTGCGTTACCCCGAGATGCGCCTTATAGCCGAGCTTCTTTGATGCTTCCCAGAGGGCCATGGTCAGGTGAAAATCAGGCACGGCGGGGATCGAGATCGGCATGTACTGCCGGGATGTCCCATCGTCCCTCACCGTCGCGGTGGAGATGACGAGATCCCCCAGGCCGACATCGGTCTGGAGCGTTCCGGCAGTCCCTACACGGATAAATGTATCCGCTCCAATGCGCGCGAGCTCCTCAACGGCAATCGCCGCCGAGGGACAGCCGATGCCGGTCGAGGTGACGGAAACCTTGATCCCGTCGACCTCACCAGTATAGGTATTGTACTCCCTGTTCTGTGCAACCTGTTTCGCGTTCTGCAGGTATGCGGCGATCTTCGGCACCCGCCCCGGATCGCCCGGGAGAAGCACGTACCTCCCCACATCGCCCTTTCCCATCTGAATGTGATACTCTTTCTTTGACATATAATCTCCCTTCTCCCTGACCTTATCTATTCACCAACTCAAAAGTGATATACCTGATCTTCATAAAAGAATAGTAGCCAGGGGTTAGTAGTTAGGTAGTAGGGAGAATGCTATATTTCTGGGACATTATCCTTAGCACCCGGCTACTAATATCCAGTTACCGCCTTTCAGTTTCACTTTCCCTAATCCCTAACTACTAGTCCCTAGCTACTGCTGCTAATCTGCGTTCATCTGCGCAAATCTGCGTCCAAATACTCAGTGTACTCAGTGCCCTCAGTGGTTATGCCCCTTTTAATACGTGCGCCTCGTGAATAATCCAGGCTAATCCATTCCCTCCGTCTTATTCAAACGCCACAATCCTACAGATTGATGACTCCCCCCCGACCCAGCGCCAGGGGAAGCAGCCGATAGTCATCCTTCGATTGAGAACCTTGTCGATATCTCCGCCCAGGTTCTCCGCGTGGATGATATCGTGAGGAAAGAGATCGATGTGCATGAACTGGTAGTGGTCGGGCGGGAACATTCCGTCGATGGTCTTCCGGAATTTCTTCTTGAAGTAGCCCTCGCACTCCGCCGCCTGTTTCGGCATCCACTCCCGTATCTTCGTATTCATCGGATGATCCGCCGAACCGCAGTCCACGCCGATCCACTTAATCTTCATCTTTTTGCACCAGGAGGCGAACTCCCGCTGCGGGCCGGGGTGTTTCACCATGTACCGCACCTCGTCCGCCTCCGGTTGATCCCAGCCGTATTTGTGATATCCGGTATTGATGATGAGAATGTCCCCCTCTTTCACCTTCACGCGATCGGTAATATCCTTCGAACTGTAGATGCCGTAGTCCTCGGCGATATCGCTCAGGTCAACGGTCACCCCCTCACTCACGAGCTCCTCGAGCGGTATGGATGCGACATCCCTTCCATGCGTGCAGAAGTGGAGCGATCCGTCGAGGTGCGTCCCGACATGGTTGCTGTGCGTGACAAGCTGTCCGTTGGCACCGTTCGGCGCGAGGCGCTTGAAAAATTTCACCTGAAGCGGCTCATAGGTAGGCCAGGCCGGCGTAAGATCGCTCAGGCGTTGCGTGAGGTCGAACATTTTGAATTTCATCGAAAACTCCTTTCTCCACGAATGGTTAATCGTGATATGAAAATTATTGTATCACCTGTGCCACAGCACATTCCATTCTTTTTCCTGTGTGCATATAAGGGCCATTCCTCGGAGATATTCACGGTGGGTTGCAGCAGATATACGGGGGTTCTATAAAGTTTGTCAACGTTCATGCGCGTAATGCAGCGGCTAACACCCCATCTGTTGCCTTATCTGTTCATGCTTTTTCAGTCCGCCGAATCTCATCCCACTTAGGGCACAACGTACTCAATCGGGACTATCCCCAGTTTTTATAAGTAAATAGTCCTAACTGATGTACATAGAGGGAGTAGTGAATAAGGACAAGTGAAAACATGGCCCTCACCGTGATATGATGATTTTGGACAAATCATAACAACATATCACAGGAGG
>JAPLCW010000176.1 GCA_026392015.1 Candidatus Auribacterota bacterium
GCTAGTCGGGTTCGGGACAGGGCAGAAAGCAGGTCGCGGGTGCTGTCGTAATCGGAGTAACTAGCTGAACCAGCGCTCATGCGCTGGAAGGGAGGAACTATGTCTATTGACTCCGCGCCTTTGATGGGTGACCCATTACAATATTACTGTTTTTTATGCTCCACCTCCTCACCCCTTATGATAAAGTTCTTTTGCAACCTGCATGCGCAGGCACACTCCGGCCCGAGGGCGGGAACTCTATGAAATCGCCCTTTCCGATCCGCAACCGCTCTTTTCTCTCCCTGCTTGCGTGCATCACCATCTGCGCGGGGTGCACAACGCTCAATGTGCAGAAGATTCCCCCGCAGGATGCAGTCTATCCCGTAACAACCGCGCCCGACGCACCGTTCGTCCTCGCCATTCCCGGCCTTGTCGTTCCCGGGCTCCGCGTCACGCAGCAGCAGCATTTCGGATACCTCGTGGAGATGCTCGCCGCTGAGGGGATCCCATGCAGGATCCTGACCTATGATACTCCCGAAGACCCGCTCTCGATGAAAGCGGCGCTGTACTCCCCCGACCTCGGCATCGCCTGGACGCGCGTCGGCCCCGCGATTGTTCGTGAGTTTGAGGCGGAGAACGAGCGGCGCGGCGCGCTCGGCCTGCCCCCCGTGCAAAAGCTCGTCCTGATCGGCTACAGTCAGGGAGGGGTTATCATGGCGCAGATCGCAGGGAGAATCTTTTACCTGTTCAAGAAACAGTACGAGGATGCCGTGAAGGAGTTCGGGGATGAGTGGCAAGCCCTCCAGAAAGACCCTGAGTTCCTCTACTTCATCGGTGCGCTCGATGATTTCGTCGTGATAAAGAATATACGGATGCAGTACGCGGATCTCTTCAAGAGAAGCCCGTCACTGAGGCGCTTTTACACGAGGGCGGAGAAGAAATTTGACGATCAGTTCAAAGAGTTCATGGGGTACCTCATCGATCCTTCGCGCAAATACCCGCAGATGAAGAAATTCGAGGGGATCGAGGGTCCGTACTATCCGAAGAAGTATGTGAGGATACGCGCGTACGCAGCCGCGCGCGAAACCCGTTCCGAAGAGGAGAGGGAGCGGAACAAGCAGTTTTTCGTCACCTACGCGCAGTACCGGGGTCTCTTGAACGTGCAACCGTCTTTCATCGCTACCGCGGCCTCTCTTTTCGGCTCTCCCGAGGCAAACAACACGCTCAAGATCACGAAGTGGCTGCCGATCGTGAGATACTTCATCGGCAGGGAGTACTATCAGATACAACAGACGGAGCTGGGCACCGCGCAGCAACTGGAGAGAATCGAGTTGCTCGTACGGGAATACAGGGATAAACGCTACCCGATCTCGCCGTCGCAGACGATCTTCATCGTCGGGGCCAACGGCCCCAAAGGGGACAACCTCGTGGACCAGCCATCCGCGCACCTCAGCAAACATTCTTTTGCGCATGTCAGAGTGGTGGACGACCTCGGTGGCGCTCCTCGATTTGAGGAGGTTGCACATGATACGCTGCCGCCCACCATCGTTGTTCCTTTGAAATTGACGCACTTCCCCGAAAAAACCCTCGGAGGGCTTGGCGGCGCAAGCTACGGCGCCGCGTATATGGTCAAGGGGAATCCCGCGTATCCGTATATCCTTAATTTCATCAAGGGCGATTGGAAAGCGATCATGAGCGACATTGCCCGGGACACCGACATCCCGAGGCAATTCATGATCGAAGTATCTTTTGCGGACGCCATGATGAACAGTTTCAGCGCGCGGAGAAAATCGGAGTCCGACAACATCAGGGTCACCGGCCGCTATTTCAATGCCTTGACGGGAACCTTCGTCTGGACCGGCTATTTCAAGGAGGCGGGCGTCGTGGGGGGACTGAAGGAGTACGTCCACCTTCTCGATATCGTCGAGATGATATCCGGAGTACACCAAGTATTCGCACGGGAAGGAGAGGAGGAGAGTCCTGACATCCTGAACGGTCTTAAAAAACATTCGCAGCTTCTGAATCCGCTGCCTCTGGTGCCCGGGTCGGGGCAGCTCCTCGGATGGACGGGTCTCTCGAACGATTTAGGTCCCGGCAAACCTGAGGAGGCTACGGGCGAGGTGGTCATTGATATCCGCCTGCCTGGGGGGAAGAAAGCGCCTCTCACGTGCACGGTCAGACCGGGGCGCATCAGCTTTGTCAGGATCGCGACAGGCAGCAAAAGCGAAGATGCAGCCGGGCAAAAGAAACTATTAAAGAAACTATTATAGAAGCTCTGCCAATCTGATTCATGATAACCGGCAAGAGACTCAAATCAACATCGAGTACCCTCAACTACTCACTCCCCGCGGGAACCCTGTCTATTGATTTTCTCCCGTCGCTTCGGGAACGGATTTCTCCGGCAGATCCTCACCGGAAGGCAATGTCGGGGGCTGTGATTTCGGAGAAGCTGAAACAGGCTCTACTACGGCACCCCCCTCTCCTATTTCTGCCGGGATGCGCGCTGTGGAAGGCTTTATTTTTGTTCCCGTTTCCTTTACCTTCACTCCCGAGCTTGATTCCTTGATCTTGTATTTCTCCCCCGTCTCCTTGATCTTCAACTTGCCCTTCGATTCCTTTGTCTTCACCCACTCCCCTGTTTCCTTGTCCTTCACCCAGAGAGTGTCCTGCGCCGCCAATGTCGATGCCGCCACCGCGATCACTGCTACGGCGATCAGATACGCAATGCAACCCTTTCTCATGCCGCCCTCCTTTCTCTCCGCTTCGATTCCCCGTCGCTTCAACTGACTGGAATAGTTAATGGATCTCGACCGACTCCGATATCTCCACCTCGTTGCCACCCGACCCCACCGAACCGCTCATCCCGCTCTTCTTGCTGAAGGAGAAGTATGCCGCAAACGCGAATTTCTTGCCGCGCAGATTATTATCGTTAGGAACGTCGATATACGCCACGCCGGAGCTCACGACCGAAGAGAATATCGTTTTTCCGAATGTCGGGTTTTTTACGGCTCCCCCCCTGTAGATGCTCACCCCGTTCATATTCTTTTTAAACAGAAAGATCGCGCTGCCCTGAACCTGCGCGATGCTCAACGCCCTGTTCTCGAGGACAGGGTTCTCTACCGCCGCAACGATGACATCCACCTTGCGCCCGGAATAGTTCCGCCACTGCGCGCCTTCGAACGTGCAGCTCCAGTCAAGCGCGATCCTTTCCCCGGGCGACACCGAAGACGGTCTCGAGGAAAGGTTGATGTAGTTCGGAATGTGCGGGGGCGGGCCCTCGAATACATACACGTTATTGTCCATGGAACCCGCATAGATCCTTCCATTGGATCCAATGGAAGGGGAAGACCATTCTGAGAACGGGGTCGCGTAGCTCCATAGGAAAGACCCGGTGGGGTTAAAAGCGTAGAAGTTGTTGTCCTCGGATCCCGTGTAGAGGCGACTGTCAGCCCCTATAGCGAATGATGATGATATGGAACTCCCGGACACATAGCTCCACGCGAGAGCGCCTGTCTGACGGAGTGCATAAAAATTGTTGTCCTCCGCGCCGATGTATACTTGCCCGCTGGAATCTACTGCGGCGGAATTGCCCACGGAATTTGCGCACAGGTAACTCCACGCAATGGCACCTGACTGGGTGAGGGCATAAAATCCGTTATCAGCTGAGCCGAAATACACCTTGCCATCGGAACCTATGGTGGGAGAGGAATAGAGTATGCCTCCCGTTCGGAAACTCCACGATAAAGCGCCGGACAGGGTAAGCGCGTAGAGGTTGTTGTCAAAAGATCCTACGATTATACGCCCATCCAAGTCTAACGCGGGAGAGGAAGAGACTGCCCCTGATGCCGCGTAACTCCATGAGAGGGAGCCAGACGGGTTCAGGGCGTAGATGTTATTATCAGCTGCCGCCAGGCTCGCCGCTGTGTACACCCGTCCGTCGAAGCCTACGGCGGGTGAAGAGAACGCATCCTGGGTCATGTAGCTCCACACGAGGCTACCTGTTGCGCTAAGGGCATACGTATTGTCGTCAAAAGACCCCAGATAAACGCGCCCGTCGATTGAAATGGCTGGAGATACGGCTATTTCGCTTGCGGTCAGGTAGCTCCATGCAAGAGAACCTGTGGCATTGAATGAATAGAAGGTGTGGTCGCGCGAGCCCACATAAATACGACCATCAGATGCCAGCGCGCAGGATGAATCCACGCCATCGCCTGTGCTATAGCTCCAGGCGAGCGTGCACGTATCCGGTCCTCGATAAGGGCTTTGTCCCGTATGCTGGCAATCGTGATGAAACATGGGCCAGGGGCTGTTCATAAGCTGAGCATGAATAGGGAAAGCGCCCAATGCTACCGTAAGAAGGAAACCACACGCATTTAGCCTAAGTTCATTTTTCATCAGATCCTCCTTTGTTGAAGTAAATACATTAGGTTCATGTTTCGAAGATATCCCCCGGGCATTCTGCTTGCCGGAATGCCTCACTCAATCCGGACCGCCTCCGAGATCTCCACCCCGTTGCCGCCCGAACCGCTCATCCCGCTCTTCTTGCTGAAAGAGAAGTACGCGGCGAACGCGAATCTCTTGCCGCGCAGATTATTATCGGCGGGAACGTCGATATACGCCACGCCTGAGCTCACGGCCGAAGAGAATATCGTCGCACTGAATGTCGGGGTCTTGACGGCGCCCTTATAGAATGCCCTATCCTCGACAATGCCTCCATAGGATATATGCTCACTCTGTGAAAATATAGCATGTTTTACAGCCATGGGCAAAATTATCGTATCAAGGCTTATGTTCCCGCCTTAACCGCAAAAAGTTATCCACAGGGGGGACACCGTACACTCCCTAAATGTGGAAAATATACATATCAGGGCATCATCAAAAGGGTATTGATCATAATTTCCTCTCCCCGAGTAAATAATGACATAATTTTCCAGGGTATTGACAGAGCGCGATTCTCAGGCGATATTTTTGTTAGAAACAAATAGTGCGTTCGGCATGCACGCCTAAATGACAAAGGCAAACCATCCGAAAGGATGGGACGCAAAGCTAAAGAGCCTAAGTCCCCCGATGCGAGGGATATGGCAGTCAGCTACCAAAGAGGCTGCGGCCATGGGGATGCTAGATAAGGCGTCAGGGAATACCGCCTGTTCTTCAGCGAAGAAGAATAGTTCTTCCTCATTTTTAACTTCTTATTCACTACGCGCCGTTATAAGTCTGGCCGCCCTCATTTTTCTTACTTCCGCCTCGCCCAAAAACATATTCGCCGCTGACACCACTACCATAATAATCAAGTCCGAGTTTCCTCATCCAGTGATCACAAGCGAGAACGGCTACGACCGGGTGACCATACCGGACCTCCAGAACATCGGCAAAACAGGAGAACCGGTCCTCCCATTTAAGACGGTCAAGGTTCTTATCCCCTACGGGTCTCACGCCGTGGGTGTCACGTGCGAGGAAGGCGCCGAAGCGGAAATCCGCGGCGACTACCTTATCGAACCGGGCCAGCGGCCCTATCCCTTGAACTACGAAGGGGACATAACGCCCGCGACGCCGAACGAGAAAATATACAACTCCACGACACGCTACCCCGCCGTGAGCCAGGAGACGCTCAGCGAGCAGTGCAAGTATGGCTATCGCATCCTCCTGGTAAACCTCTACCCGGTAAAATACATCCCGTCGCAGAAAAAACTCTCCTATTTCCGGACACTCACCATCCGCGTGCAGATCGGGGACGGCATACAGTCGAACGGAATGCTCCCCCTGAGGGCGAGCGCGCCCGACAGGGAAGCAGTCCGTGCGATGGCGGATAATCCCGAAGAGATCGATTCCTACCCGGTCCAAATCCGCCCCAATGCCTGTACCTACAAATATGTCGTCATCACCACGGAAGCACTTAAAAACGCCGGCGGCCAGTACACCTTCCAGAGCCTCGCCGACCGCAGGACGGCAAGCGGTTTGCCCGCAACGATTGTCACCGTCGAGTGGATCTACGCCACCTACCCCGGCGCCGATTCGCAAGCCAAAATAAGGAATTTCATCATCGATGCGTACCAGAACTGGGAAACGGAATATGTTCTCCTCGGCGGCGTTGATAACGGGACAAACAAGGTTCCCGCGAGGAAATTCTGGGTCCAATCATGGGTGGGCGGTTATACGGAAAACATGCCCGCCGATATGTACTATGGTTGCCTCGATGGTGATTTCAACCACGACGGCGACAGCAACTACGGAGAGCCAAACGACGGCCCCGGCGGCGGAGAGGTCGATCTCTACGCAGAGGTCGCGGTGGGGCGCTCCCCGGTCGATTCCTCCGACGAGGTGAACAACTTTGTACGGAAGACCATCGTCTATGAGAACTCCTCTGACGATTACCTGCGGCATCCCTCTATGGTAGGCGAGTATCTCGGGTTCGGCGGCGACGCGGATTACGCCACGGCCTCGATGGAGGAGATCAGGATCGGATCATCCGCCCATGATTACACCACGCACGGCTTCGCGGAGTCCGGCTACTTCGAGACGGGAACGCTCTACGATTCGCCGACTTTCACATGGCCGAAGAGCCAGCTCATCGGCCTCATGAATTCAGGTACTCATATCTTAAACCACCTCGGTCACGCGAACTACACCTATGACATGAAGCTCTCCACCTCCGACCTTTCAAGCCTCACCAATGATAAATATTTCTTCGCCTACAGCCAGGGGTGCATGCCGGGCGGCTTCGATACCGCCAACTGTTTCGCAGAAACGATCACCAGTATGGCGAGGGGTGCGTTCGCCGTGGTGATGAACGCCCGGTACGGATGGGGAGCGAGTAACTCTACAGCCGGCCCTTCACAATACTACGATCGCGAGTTTTGGGACGCGCTCTTCGGCGAGGGCATGTATCAGCTGGGCTGGATGAACGCGGATTCAAAAGAGGACAACGTCGGGCGCATCAACGGCGAGTGCATGCGTTGGTGCTTCTACGAATTGAATCTCTTCGGCGACCCGGCGGTCAGGATTCAGTCGCTCTCCTCAACCGGGGTGATGAACATCGACAAGAGCAGCTATGCAGTTCCCGCAACGGTTGCAATCAGTGTCATGGACAGGGACCTTGACATCGACCCGCAGGCAAAAGACACCGCCACGGTGACCGTCACGAGCACGACGGAGGCGGAGGCCGAGACGGTGACGCTCGAAGAGACAGGAATATCCACAAAGACATTCGCGGGAAGCATCGCCGCGGTGAGCGGCAGTCCCTCGCATGACGGGAAGATCCAGGTCTCGCACGGCGATACGATCAGCGTCACCTACAACGATGCCGACGACGGGACGGGTCAGCCGCGCACGGTGACTGCAACCGCAACCGCCGACTCCAGCGGCCCTGCCATCTCCGGCATTGCAGCGAATCCCGCATCCACGAGTTGCGTGATCACATGGACGACGGACGAGCCGGGCACAAGCACGGTGCAGTACGGAACATCACCCTCACTCGGTATGACCAAATCTTCCAGCGACCTCACGACAAGCCACTCGATCAAGCTCACAGGGCTCTCCCCGGAGGCGCTACATTATTTCGATGTCTCATCCACAGACTCCGCCGGGAACAGTGCTACCTCCAATAACGGAGGCGATCACTATCAGTTCACGACCCTTGAAGTCTCACCGATCCTGTTCGTGGACGATGATGTCGGGGATGGCAATGAGACCTATTTCACGCAGGCGCTTGATGCCGGAGGGTACAGCTACGATACATGGGACATCAGTACACTCGGGGCCTCTCCCACCGCGGGGGATCTCGCTGCGTACGCAAAGGTGATCTGGAACTGCGGTTATGACTGGTCGTCGCCGGAATCCGGCCTGACGAACGCGGAGGAGGAGGCGATCAAGGGTTACCTGGATGGCGGAGGCAGGCTCTTCCTCTCCGGGCAGGATATCCTCTACAATGGCGTCACCGCAACCTTCAGGTCCGGTTACCTGCACCTCGCTTCGCAGCTCAGCGACGATCAGACAGCCTCAGCCCAGGGCGTCGGCTCCGACCCGGTCTCCGACGGAGTGCAACTCTCTCTCTCCTATCCGTTCACCAACTGGTCCGATTCGCTCACCCCCGATGCGGGCGCCGCGGGCGTCTTTATCACCGATGGCACCACAACATACAATTATTGCGCGGTGCGCTATCCGAAGAGCGGTCCGGCTTCGTTCCGGATTGTTTTCTTCGCCTTCCCGTTCGAGGCAATTTCATATACGTCGGGCAACCCCAACAATAGCAGGGAAGTCATGGCCCGCATCATCAACTGGCTCGACGACGGTCCACCGCCCCCGACCGCCACAGCGACCAAGACCCCTACCCCTGGTCCTCCGACCGCGACGCCGACGAAGACCCCCACGCCCGGACCGCCGACAGCAACCCCGACGCCCACGAGGACACCGACCCAGGCGCCTCCGACCGCGACACCCACACCCGTTCCCCCGACTCCAACACCGACGGCGACGTCTCTGCCCCCCGACATCTCCGTGAGCCCGGAGACAATGCCTCCCGTGAGCCTCTTCCAGAATGCACAGACCAGCCAGCAGCTCACGATCGCAAATACGGGATCCGGTCCGCTGAACTTCTCCATCTCCGTTGCCAATGCGGGCGCGGGCCAGACGGTGAAATCAATCGCCGGGGGACACGCCACCGTTCAATCCGTGCAACCCCGTGCGCAGGATCGCCCCGCATGCGTTCCGGGTGAGATACTCGTCAAGATGAAGCCGGGCAAATTCGCCAGCGCCCTCACCTCGGCCTCCTCGCGGCTCGGCCTGCGCCTATTGGGCGAGGTCCGTGGGTCCAAGATTTCACGGATGGCCGTGGGCGGGGGCGTCGCGGAAGATGAGGCAGCTCGGGAACTCATGCGCCGCTCTCCCCATGAGGTGGAGTACGCCGAGCCGAACTATATCCTCTATGCGGATACGACTCCGAACGACCCCAGTTTCGGTCAACTCTACGGGCTGCACAACACCGGCCAGACGGGCGGCACCGCAGACGCGGACATCGATGCCCCTGAGGCTTGGAATACCTGCACGGGAGACAATGTCGTGGTGGCGGTGATCGACACAGGCGTCGATTACACCCATCCGGATCTCGCAGCCAATATCTGGGTGAACACGGGCGAGGTCCCGGGCAACGGCATCGATGATGACGGCAACGGTTTCGTGGACGACTGCCGCGGCTGGGATTTCTGCTACGGTGACAACAATCCGACGGACGGAAACTCCCATGGCACGCATGTTTCCGGCACCATCGGCGCGGTGGGCAACAACGGCATCGGCGTCGCCGGCGTTAACTGGAACGTGAAGATCATGCCCGTGAAATTCTTGAGCGACAGCGGCTCCGGCTCCACCTCCGATGCGATCTCCGCGATAAACTACGCCCGCATGATGGGCGCAAAGGTCATGAGCAACTCGTGGGGCGGAGGCGGTTATTCGCAGGCGTTGAAAGACGCCATTGACGCGGCGAACAGCGCCGGGAGCATCTTCGTGGCGGCGGCGGGCAACTCAGGAAGCAATAATGACTCCTCCCCACACTACCCCTCAAGCTACACTTCGGAGAACATCATCGCAGTGGCCGCAACCGACCACAATGACGCGCTCGCCTCCTTCTCCTGCTACGGCCTTACATCCGTTGATCTGGGCGCGCCAGGTGTCTCGATCCTGAGCACCGTGCCGAACGGCAGCTACGCCTCCTACAGCGGGACCTCGATGGCGACGCCGCATGTATCCGGCGTGTGCGCGCTGGTCTGGGCGAAGTTCCCGAGCCTGACGAACATCCAGGTGAAAAACCTGATTCTCCAGAGCGCGGATCCGGTCTCCTCCCTGAATGGAAAGGTGCTCAGCGGCGGACGGCTGAACGCGAACAAGGCTCTCAACCACGAGAATGACACTACTCCTCCCGCCGCGGTGACCGACTTAGCGCCGGAGACCGCAGATATAAATTCGGTGACGCTCACATGGACCGCCACCGGCGACGATGGCGCGACCGGGACGGCGAGTGCGTACGACGTGCGCTACTCAACCTCCGCGATTACTGCGCTGAACTGGGCGCAGGCGGCACAAGCATCCGGCGAGCCGAGCCCGGCTCCGGCGGGGACTTCGGAGAGCTTCACGGTGAGCAACCTGACTCCGTCGACTGCCTACTACTTCGCGATCAAGGCGAGCGACAACATGGGGAACAACTCCGCTCTTTCGAACATCGCATCGGGCTCAACGGGCGGTGGAACAATCGCATTCTCCGATAATTTCGAGAACGGGAGCGGTTCGTGGCAGGCAACGGGCCTGTGGCACATCACCGAGCATCGTTCGGCCAGCGTAACGCATGCGTTCTACTACGGCGCCGAGGGACAGTGGAATTACGATACGGGGAATGCAAATTCCGGTTCGTTGACCTCCCCGGCGATCAGCATCCAGGGTGCCCAGAAGGCGATCATCTTCTTCAACCTCTGGAGAGAGGTGGAATCTTACAGCGGCCAGTACGACAAGACGTACCTTGATGCATCACTCGATGGAGGCTCGAGCTGGACGCAGATATGGTACCAAGACTCCTCCACCGCATCCTCCACAAGCTGGCAGGCGGCCGACCCGATCACCCTTGATTCCATTCAAGAGAGCGCTTCGCTCAGACTGCGGTTCTCATTCAATACGGTCGACTCAGTCAGGAACAATTACGAGGGATGGTATATCGATGACGTAAAGGTGTTCATCCCCGGCGCGTCCGGCATCACCGTTGTGCCATCCTCAGGAACGGTCGCGGCAGGGGGCCAGACAACGTGCGAGGTGAGGTACACCACACAGAACCTCTCTCCCTGTCTCTACTCCGTCAACATCTCTATAATCAGCAACGACCCGGACGAAGGCATGGTACAGGTTCCGGCGTCCCTTGAGGTGCTCGAATCCCCCTATACACCGACACCCACGCCGACAGAAACTACCCACCCGTTTCCCCCCACGCCGACGCCCGTTCCCGGATGGATGCACACATTCCAGCTGCTGCTGAATCAGACCGATTTTGCACCGGGCGATGTGATGGATTTCGACGTGCGCGTCGTCCAGTGCGAGAGCTGCCAAAACCACGTTTCCGATGCATACATCGCGGTGGTAACTCCGTCCAACGTGCTATTCTTCCTCACTGACACGCTCGAATTCACGATAGCCCCCACACCCTTCGGTGCGGATATCCCCATCCAGGGGGAGATTGAATCGCCCATTGCGTCATTCCTTATGGAGGGCATTGCCGAGGGAAACTACGTATGGATGGGCGTCCTCACGAAGGCGAACAGCTCCCCGCTCGACTCAGCGAACTGGACGAGCAACCTCGCCGTGGCGCCGTGGAGCTTCGCGCTGTCCCATTAACCGCACTAATGGCTCCTGCCATCGATACCCTTTTGTTCACCGGCGTCCCCTTTTAGGCATCGGAATAGGGGGATACTTCTATTTTGGCATCTGGACAACAGTATCATTATGATATGACAAGAACTGTATACAAAGTTTACACTTTTAGCACTCAGAGGTGTAAACAAAGTATGCAAATTGGCCTTATGCAGGATACATCGAGAATTGTCATTCAGATGCCCTTCGTTGCAAATTATTCGCCGAGTGCCTATTGCAACTATTCTATTCTATTATTGAGAAACTGTAAGTTTGGCACAGAATATGCTGAATTTAGTAGGATGGTTTGGTGTAAGTTTAGGAGGCAGGAGGGTCAGGCTCTGCAAAAATAGGGAGGAGAGAGCATATTTCCAGGTAATATGCTCGGAGCAAGTGAGTTAGAGAAAATTTGAAGGAAAACCTTTGACAGTACCAAAGAGAAAGAGGAGAGTTGAACAGATGAAAAAGTTCATGAAGTTCGTGTTAGTTTTGATGTTCGCGGGCGGCCTGGCCGGGATGGCCATTGCTGGGAGTAATGAACCATCTGGTCCCCCAACAGGGGGGAGCGGGATGTATACGCTCCAGAACCTATATGATTACCTGATGAGCGGCACCGCGCTCACTGTGCAGACAAGTTTCCAGGAACCAGCATCCGAGCCAACGGCCGGCACCATGAAGAGCACGAAGCAGATCGGGGATGATATTAAAACGATGCTTGAGCGGCTCAATGCGACGACTGCCGATAATGTTGAATTGGGTAAGCCATTCTTCTGCACACAGCCAGGAAGCTGGGGTATCCAGACGGGTACAGGGTTAATGCAGCCAACACCAACCATAACCCCAATACCAACAATAACCCCAACTCCAACCATAACTTGGGATTGCGGAAACTCAATCACAGATTCAAGAGATGGGAAAATATACACCACTGTCCAGATCGGAACCCAATGCTGGATGAGGAAGAACCTGAATGTGGGAACGATGATTCCCAATTCAGTCGATCAAACAAACAACAGCACCATAGAAAAGTATTGCTATGGCAATAGCGAAACGAATTGTACTTCCGACGGCGGTATTTATCAGTGGAACGAAATGATGCAATATGTCACAAATGAAGGAGCTCAAGGCATCTGCCCGGACGGCTGGCATGCCCCGACAGATGAAGACTGGCACACATTGGAAAATGGTCAAGCAAGCGGTAGCTGCAACCCTGCTAGAATAGGTACTTGGGACTGTGCTCCCGCAGGGACAACGTTGCGCCCGGGAGGCGGAAGTAATTTCGACTTGCTCTACGCCGGGAATCGCTGTGGCGATACGGGCGATCCCAGCTTTAACTTTCGGGGAGAACGTGGGTTGTACTGGTCGTCCACCGAGGGCGATACAGGTAAAGCATGGTTCCGCCAGCATCAGGACGACAACACCATACTGCGACAACAGTATGTCAAGCCCTACGGATACCCTGTTCGTTGTATCAAGAACTGAAACGGCCGTTCAACAATTTGATCATCCGCAGGTGGGCGGGCGCTGTGCGCTTTCCCACCTACGGATATAACTCCGGACCTTCTCTGGAGAAGATCCTTGCTCTTGAAGCCGGAGTAACTTCTACTTCATTCGAAGAGTTGATTCGGATGAAATCCCGATTGATTCGTCCGGATATAATTTATCAATTCGCCATAAGGCTGTCATTCGGCAAAATCAGAACTCCGCGGGCTCTACGCGATGCCGCACTACGCCATGCGGCATCGTATGGTTGCGGTGTGCCCGTTCCTGACCCTGTCTACCAATAGACAGGGCGGGCAGCGGGCGTGGATAAATGGCAACGTAGGGGATATTTTTATTTTAACGTCTTGGTAACAATATGATTATGATATGACAAGAATTGTATGCTAAGTTTGCACTTTTAGCGCTCAAAGGTGTAAACAAAATATGCAAATCCGACATTTTTAGTATCTCTCGAGAATTTTCACATTTGCCATCATCGTTCCAACTACTTGGCCTGGCAAGCATTATGACTATTTTTCACTAATGAAGGAAAAATTGTAAAGTTGGCATGGAATATGCAGATAACCACCATTGGTTTGTGTGATTTTATCGCCACTGCTGGGTATCCGATTATTGCGATAAAATGCGAGGCGTATCTCAACGTCCAGAAAGAAGATGGGAGTTACCCATTCCGCCACGGCGGCATGGATAATTCCTCTGGAATTCTAAAAGAGGGCCAAAATATGCAAAGGCAGGGGGTGAGAGAGCGTATTTGCAGGTAATATGCTCGTATTGAGTCAGTTAGAGAAATTTTAAAGAAAGAGTGAATCTCCCCGCCCCAAGGGGACGGAGCTTATATAGGAAGAGAACATGAGATAATGAAGGGGGCATTCCCCCTTCAACCCCCTTTAGAGAGGTTCCCAATCGCCTCAAGGGGCGGGGTATATATCAATTATGGCACTATCAGCAGAAATGGGATGGATATGTGAATGGAAAAGGTTACTCTATAATTTTATCCGGTTTTTCTAGAATGCCGGTAGATATAAAAGGGAAACAGTCGAACTGTAAGGAGGGATAGGAAATGAGAAGATTGATAGCGGTGGTTCTAAGTTTTATGTTCATGATCGGCCTGTCCGGCTTGGCCATTGCCGGGAGCATGGATTCTCCCGGCGCTCCATCATCGGGAAGCGGGATGTACACGCTCCAGAACCTGTATGACTATCTGAACTCAGGGACGGCAGCGCCCACTCCCGGCCCTTTTCAGGAGCCCGGTGCAGCTCCTAGTTCGACGATGAAGACGATAAGCCAGATCTACGACGACATCAAGGCTAAATTCAATGAGTGCGATGCCACGCCGGACAAAGTATTTCAGGGAACAAAGTTCTTCAGCACACAGCCAGGAAGTTGGGGAGTGCGGACGGGGACATTTGTATTGCCACCCACAGCCACACCAACAACAACACCGACATCGACATCGACACCAACACCAACATGGAATCCGACCGCATGTGTGGCCAAGGGCGGTAAGTGGTTAGCTACAGAATTCCCGGCTCCTGACGATTCTGGATGTTGGTTCCTCGCGAGTGGGGGCAGTACCAGTTGTACAACCGTTTGCAATAGTTATGGATTGGGGTGTAGCGTCAAATTCAATACAGATGCTCAGTGCACGCAGTGCAAAGCATTCAAACCGGGAGCGGCGTGTAATACAAGCGGATGTACGGTCGGCATCTGTCCTTATTGGTATTCAGGCGGCAACACATGTTATTATAGAACATCCGGGCCGAAGGAGTGCGGCTACATATCCAATCCCCCGGATGTTCCGCTGTGCGTGTGTCTTCCCAACTAATATGTGATCATCTGCGGGTGATCCTGCGTTGTTCCACGTTCGGAGATAACTCCGGATCTTCCCTGGAGAAGATGCTTGCTCTTTAGGCCGGGGCAACATCACTTTCATCCGCCGAGTCGATTCTGATGAAAATCACGCGGGGATTCGGCCGGATAGAGTTTAGCCGTTCGCCTGAAAACCATCCCGCTTGGTGGGATTAAGTAATGGCAGCACTTACTTCCCTCAGCGGAGTTTAAACTGAGGTCCTCGACTACGCTCAGGATAAACTCCGCTGAAGGGCTCAGCCGAGTGTCCTTGCGTGTCATTGCACACCCTGGTGCATTTCGTTCGCCTCAGAGCCTGCTCCGACGGGGCCGCATTGGCTGCGAAGGCTGGGCGTTCCAGGACTTCAGCGATGGAGCGGATGCAGGCGTGGGGATGTAATGGGCCAGTTATGGGGTGGGAGATACACCCCCACCCCTGCCCTCCCCCTTCGGAGGGGGAGGGGATATGATTCTAGACCCCGCCGAAAATTATCCGTTACGCGGGGATCTATTTTCCTCTTTCATTGCGGGCAGGATGAGGGATAAAATGTGATATTGTAATTGCCTCTCTATTCTTTGTGTTTGCCCCTGCCGTCATGCAGGTGCCTCAGGCGTGGTCCGTTGCGGGTCAGATTCGGATAAATGAAAAGAAAGCCCTACGGCGTATTGCTGATTCTCGTTAGCTGTGCGGTAGTTTTGTTTGCTTCCACTTTTGTACATGCCATTCCTCCCAATCCTCCATTTTCTCAGTACTATGATTGCCCATTCTCCTCCGAATTGGGGAAGAACGCCGGACCCCAGCAACCAGGCATATCCCCGGCGAAGATCGGCAGGATCACCGAAGGCCATAATTTGATCTGGGGGGATAGCGTAGGGTGGGTCAATCTCAAGGCGACACACGCCGAATTAAAGATCGGCTCAAACATATTGGAGGGCTGGGTCTGGCTTGAGAACTGCGGCTGGGTATGCCTCGGTGAGGGGTATCCTTTGAAGGTAGCGCACTACTCCAACCAGGGCTCTTATGACTGGGGAGTTAATAACAATGGACAGGGCAAGTTGTCGGGGTTTGCCTGGTCAGAAGTCACAGGCTGGATTAACTTCCAGACCAGTCATTCACGCGTGTACCTGGATAGGACCGGCCAGTTTTACGGCTATGCGTGGGGAGAGAATGTGGGGTGGATGCATTTCGGGCCGGGCCGATCCGTGGAATATCTGGCGAAGGCCGATCCCGGGCCGTGGAAGGAAATGGAAGCGGAATCAGGGGGTAGATTAGCAGGGAGATCTGATGATTCTGCAATAAGCAGCAGCTCTGTTCCCGTAACGAGCCTGAACAGCAACTATCGAAGGTACACTACGGATGCCTGGACAGTCTCTGTGCTCAGGCTGGAAAGAGATGATTTCTGTGACCATATCCGGTGTTCTAATACACCGATTGACATAAGCAGTCTCACCAAACTTTCTCCCATCCGCGCCCCTCCTGCAATTGTTTAACCCTCTGGCCATTGCGAGTCCTCCTGTTCATCGGGACGGGAGGACGGGGTATGGCAATCTCACCTTTTTCAATTTTAAGATAAATCAAGAAAGGATTGGTGTTAAAATGAAAAAAATGATCACCGCAGCTCTGAGCCTGTTGTTCGTGGTATGCCTGTCTTATACGGCCGTTGCCGGGAGTATTGATGCTCCAGGGTCTCCGTCAGCGGGGAGCGGGATGTACACACTCCAGAACTTGTATGACTACATAGTGGGCGGCACGGCTCTTGAGGTGCAGACCAGTTTCCAGGAGCCAAGCGCAGCTCCCGGGTCAACGATGAAGAGCACGAAGCAGATCGGCGATGCGCTCAAAACATCGTTTGAGCAGTGCCCCGTCACAGCTGCTGATGTGAAGTTAGGAGTAAAGTTCTTCTGCACGCAGTCGGGAAGCTGGGGGGTGCAGACGGGGACAGCTCAATTAGCGCCGACAGCTACACCTACACCAACATCGACACCAGAGCCAACGTCAACACCTGACTGGTACACACAATACGGTCCGAGTGGGGATGACGAGGTGGTCCAAATAGGTACTATGTATGTTGCCAAGTGGACCAATAACGAAGGTACCGCATCTGGAGAGTGGATGAACCAAGGCCCCGCCGTCGTATGGGCCACTGGGTTGGTGTGGCTTAACAAAGACGATTGGCGGATACCCGATATCACGGAAGCACTCACGGTCTGCGGTAGCAAGGACACGCTCGGGGCGTATCCGTCGGAAATGGAGTCGTCGACCGTGGACCCGGCGAGACCAGATACGGTGTCGGCATGGGTGATGATGACGGATTGCTCGCGACCGTGGATGTGGAACTACGACGCCGGTGGTCGGGTCCGGGTCGTCCGGACGGCGCCGTAAGGGCCGGCGTTGATGATTTAAGGCTGGCTGAACCCGCTTCCCATGCAGGAAAGCAAAAGTGCATCGTATTATCCGTCGCTGGCAAGGGAGAACGATGTTCGTCCCGCTCAGCGGGACTCCCTGCCACCTACGGAGATAACTCCGGAGCTTCTCTGGAGAATGTCCTTGTTCTGTAAGACGGAGTAGTTTTAATTTCATCTTTTTTCTGATTCGGATGAAATCCAGATGGGTTCGTCCGGCTATAGTTTATCCGCTCGCCGGAAAACCATGAGATCCATGCGGTGCCGCACGATGCCATGCGCCATCGCATGATGGCGTCGTGCCCGTTATTGTCCTGTCTATCAATAGGGAGGGAGGGCGGCGGGGAGGTGAATGTCAACGCAGGGGATATTTCTATTTGGGCTTCTGGGGAACAGTATCATTCTGATATGACAATAACTGTATACAAAGTTTATACTTTTAGTGCTCAGAGGTGTAACCAAAGCATGCAATTCCGATATTTTTAATATCCCTCAGGAATTTTTACCTTTGCGATCATCGTTTAAACTGTTTGATCTGGTACGTATTACGACTATTTTTCAGTAATGAAGGAAAAATTGTAACGTTGGCACGAAAAATGCAGGATAATTATCTATGGTTTTGCGAATGTGCATCGATTTTATCACTTCTGCGGAAAGAATTATGACTCTAATTATCTTTGCCTTAGCCTTCTTCGCAGCCTCCATTGCCAATGCCGTACCCGTCCATTCTCCCCTTCCTCAACGCTATAATTTCCCATTCTCCTCCGCCTTGGGAAAAAACGCTGAACTCCAGGAACCAAGCGTATCCCCGCCGAAGATCGGCAGAATTATCGAAGGCCATAATTTGATCTGGGGGGAGAGCGTAGGGTGGGTCAATCTCAAGACGGCACACGCCGATTTAAAGATCGGCTCAAACATATTGACGGGCTGGGTCTGGCTTGAGAACTGCGGCTGGGTATGCCTCGGTGAGGGGTGCCCTCTGAAAGCGGGGCACTACTCCAACCAGGGTGCCTATGATTGGGGAGTCAATAACGACGTCCATGGCAAGTTGTCAGGGTTTGCCTGGTCCGAAGTCACGGGCTGGATTAACTTCCAGACCAGTCATTCACGCGTCTATCTGGATAAGACCGGCCAGTTTTATGGCTATGCCTGGGGAGAGAATGTGGGATGGATGTATTTCGGGCCTGGCCGATCCGTGGAATATCTGGCAAAGACCGATCCTGGGCCATGGCGAGAGATGGGAGCAAAATCGGGGGGTAAATTAGCAGGGAGCCCTGATGATTCTGCAATGAGCAGCGGCTCTGTTCCCGTAGCAGGCCTTAAAAATAATAATGAAAAATACAACACTGATGCCTGGACCGTCTGTGTGGTCAGGCAGGGAAGAGATGACTCCTGTGCGCACATCCGGCGTTACGATACGCCGGTTTATATACATAGTCTCGCCAAACTTACTCCCATCCGCGCCCCTCCGTTGATTGTGTAATCCTATGGTTATTCAGAGTCCCACGAAGTAGTGCGTGGTAATCTCCCCTTTTTCAATTTCAAGATAAATCAAGAAAGGATTGATATTAAAATGAAAAAATTAATCACTGTAGCTCTGAGCCTGTTGTTCGCGGTATGCATGTCTTATACGGCCATTGCCGGAAGCCTTGACTCTCCGGGGACTCCTTCGGCGGGGAGCGGGATGTACACGCTTCAGAACCTGTATGACTACATGACGAGCGGCACTGCGCTCACGGTGCAGGGCAGTTTTCAGGAGCCCACCTCGGGGCCAACCGCCGGCACGATGAAGACGACGAGGGAGATCGGGGATGCGATTAAAGCATTGCACGACCAGTGCAACGCGACTGCCGACAAAGTAGCGAGTGGCACGACGTTCTTCTGCACGCAGGCGGGAAGCTGGGGAGTGCAGACGGGAACAGCGCAATTAGTGCCAACCCCAACCGCAACCCCAACCCCAACCCCAACTTGGGGTTCTGTCCAATGCGTCGCGAAGGGCGGCAAGTGGAGAGCTACCCAACTCTCGGTACCTGACGATTTCGGCTGTTGGATCTATGGAGAATTAAGCTCCGGAGCTACCTGTAACGAGGTATGTTCCACTAAAGGGCTCGCTTGTGCCGCCGGGGACTGGAACGACACGCCCACGTGTGATGTGTGCCGTGAATACGCGGGTGGCGGGATCACCTGTCTTCCGACCAACGAAACAACCTGTGGATGGGCGCCGGCGTATTACCCCACCGGTCCCACCTGTTATAAACGGCAGGCTGGTTGTGAGCAATGGAGTTGCGATAGCCTAAGGGTCCTAGAATATAACAAGCTGTGTGTATGCAAGCCCACAGAGTGATCAGGTGACCATCTGCAAGTGGGCGGGCGCTGCGCGCTTTCCCACCTGCGGAGATAACTCCGGAGCTTCTCTGGGGAATGTCCTTGCTCTGTAAGACGGAGTAGTTTTAATTTCATCTTTTCCCTGATTCGGATGAAATCCAGATGGGTTCGTCCGGCTATAGTTTATCCGCTCGCCGGAAAACCATGAGATCCATGCGGTGCCGCACGACGCCATGCGGCATCGCATGGTGAGGCCATGCTCATTCCTATCCTATCTACCAATAGGCAGGGCGTGCGGCGGGCATGGATGAATGGCAACGCAGGGGATATTTCTGCTTTGTCCTCTGGAAGACACTATTTTTATGGTATGAAAAAAGTTATAAACAGAGTTTATACTTTGAGCGCTTAGAGGTGTAAACAAAATGTGCAAATCCGATATTTTTAGTATCCATTGAGAATTTCCACCCTTGCAATCACAGCTCCAACTCTTTGGCCTGGTACTCATTACGACTATCTTTCATTAATCCAACTCCTTCCTACGTCCGCGCCGTCCATGGCGGCGAGTAACTGTTGTTTTGACATTTCGCCCCAGGTTCCCCCTCCATGCGTGGTCGGAGGGACGGCAGTGCCGAATATCTTCTTGGGTGATGGGATAGAACCGGACCAATCTATCGCGGAGCAATAATTCCAGATAGTGCAAGAGCGCAGATGGATTTTGCGTCAACTATTTTTCTCGTCTCGAGGAGATTCGCGATCTCCCGTCTCGTGAAAACCCTCGGTCTTATTATCTCATCCTCCTCCCTTTGTGCGCGCACCTTATGCAGCCTCTTCGCCGCATAGAGATGTATCTTCTCCGTTGTGTACCCGGGGGCCGGGTAGATAAAACCAAGATTTTCCCATAACTCTGCCGTGTAGCCTATCTCCTCGATGAGCTCCCTCTTCGCGCAGGCGAGCGGCTTCTCGCCCTTATTGAGCGTGCCCGCCGGCAGTTCCCATATATAGGAACGGATCACCGGCCTGTACTGTCGGATGAGAATGATGCGGTCTTCGCTCAGGAAGGGAACAATCAGCACGGCGCCCGGATGCTCCACGACTTCGAGATCGACGACAAAACCGCTCGGCAGTTTCTGCCTTCGCAGGGAGACATCAATAAGCTTCCCTCTGAAAATCTTTCTCTGTCCCGGCGTCACCTGGCACCCCCCCTGTGAAGATAAGGATTAAGGATTAAGCGCTAAGGATTAAGATTATATCATCTGTCATCGAGCAGACTATGACTGAAATATAATAGTCTTAGCTTAATCCTTACCACTTAATCTTTAGCCTGGATTATTCACCAACTATTAATGTTTTAACCGCGGATTACGCTGATTACGCGGATTTGCATTGTGTAATCCGCCTAATCCGCAGAATCCGCGGTTGCATATGTCAGGCTGTTTAAATTGCTCTTTTATTCGTCTGTGCCCGGAGGTGAGCATTATTATTTACATTACCTGCCGGGACTTCTTGTCCAGCGCGATAACGTACTGGGTCGTGGGGGTCAGGGAGGAAGGCCCGGAGACGGGCGGGATCTTGCCGGCCTCCACCGCAACAGCATAGAAGGTCACCATGCCGCCTCTCATCGAAGGAGGCACGATCGCCAAGGGTGTCACCATTGAGGCGAACGGAGCCTGGACGAACGGGATGTTTCTGTACAACGCCTGGATACCCGCCTGAACCCTGCCGTTCAGAAAGATGGTGTACGCCGCGGGGGGGGCTTCTACCAGCAAATAAAAATCAAACGGCCGGTTAATGCTCCTGGCGAGCACAATCCCCAATGTGAACCCGCTCCCCCCCGCCAGCTCGCTCGGGTCGATCACCAGCGTCGGCACAGGCGTGGGAGACGGAGTCGTGGTCGGGGATGCGGTCGGCGTAGTTGTAGGAGTGCCTGTTGCCGTGGGAGTGCGGGTTATTGTCGGTGTGCGCGTAGGAATGGGCGTCATGCTGGGGGTCGGACTGATCGTGGGAGTGGGAGTCACCGTGGGAGTGGGCGTGATCGTCGGGGTTCGGGTGATAGTGGGAGTCTCCGTGGGTATCGGTGTAAAAGTTGAAGTCGGCGTCTGAGTCGGCGTCCCGGTTGACGTCGGAGAGGGTGCGACACCGAAGCAGTAGATTGTGTTATCCGTCGAGCCGATTGAGATCGTTTTGTTCTCGCCTATCGCGACAGAGCTGCCGGATATCTCGCCCGTGACGGGATAACTCCAGAGCATGGATCCCGAGGAGGAAAAAGCCCACACGCCGAGGTAGCGCGTCCCGACAAAAATCTTGCCCGTGGAATCAATCGCCGGGGCTGAGTTGAATTCAGAAGCGGTGCGGTAACTCCATTGGAGTGCGCCTCCGGAGTCCAGCGAGTAAAACCTTCCATCAACACTACCGACGCAGAGAGAGGATCTCTCCCCAACAGCGGGACAGTTGCGTGCCCCCACACTTTCCTGCCAGAGGAGCCCCCCTGAAGGGGAGAGGCAGTACAACACGTTATCAAAAGAGCCTATGTAGATGTTTCCCCCCTCGCCGATCGCCGCTGAAGCTGCGATCATACCCTTCGTGCCATAGCTCCATCGAAGGGCGCCCGACGGGGTGAGTGCGTAGACTCTCTTATCGTCCGCGCCGACGTACAGCGTACCATCCGCCCCAATTGAGGGCGCCGCATCCATCCTGCCCGAAAATCTATAGCTCCATCTAAACGCCCCGCCGGATGTCAGGGCATAAAACCGATTGTCCTGAGATCCCGCATATATGTTTGTAGAACCATCCAGCACGGGAGAGAGAAAACCTATGTTGCTCTCCCTGTAACTCCATCGCAGGGAGCCCGAGGAAGATAGCGCGTACAAGAAACCATTCAGAGATGCGCCCGCCGTTCCGATGTACAATCTGCCGTCCGGGCCAAGAGCCGGGGACGACTCAATCGCGCCCGGGGCCGCGTAGCTCCATGAGAGAGTCCCCCGGGACGTGAGAGCGTAGAGCCTCGTGTCGTTGGATCCCGCGAAAATCCTATTCCCCTCCCCTATCGCGGGCGACGATTTGACCCACCCCCCCGCCCTGTAGCTCCATGCGAGCTTTATGGGATTCGGCCCCTCGAGCAAACTGAGGCCGGTGTGTGCCGCATTGCCGTGAAACATCGGCCACGGTGCGTAGGGCGTCGCGGTTTCCGTCGGCGTGGGCGTGACGGTCGGCGTCGAGGAGGGGGTGAGCGTGGTAGTGGGGGTCGGACTGATTGTCGGGGTGGGAGTTTCCGTGGGGGGGGGCGTGATCGTCGGTGTCTCCGTGTTTGTCGGTGTCGGAGTAATAGTGGGAGTTTCCGTCGGCGTGGGAGTAGGGCCAGTGGGAGTGGGGGTCGGGCTAAGGTACGGATCCCTGAAGAAATATATCGCGCTGTCCCATGATCCCATGCAGATCGCGCCATCGAATCCGATGGCGGGGGAGGAATCCACATTGTCGTCTGTGATGTAACTCCATACGAGGCTACCAGACGATGCGAGCACATAAAGAGTGTTGTCTCCCGATCCCGCATACACCAGACCATCGGAGTCGATTGCGGGAGAGGAATACATATCGCCCTCGGTCAGATAACTCCACGAAAGAACCCCGAAAGAGGAAAGTGCGTAGAGGGCATCATCATATGACCCTGCATAAATATTTCCCTTTGCATCCAGCGCGCAGGAGGAATTAACATCTTCTGCGGCCTCGTAACTCCACAAGAACCCGCCGGCGTACGTGAGTGCGTATATACTGTTATCCTCCGATCCGACGAATATGTTCTGATCAGTATCTATCGCGGGAGAGGCATTCACGCGGTATCCGGTCTCGTAACTCCAGATGAGGGTGCCCTTGGAGGCGAAAGTATAGAGTTTAGAATCCACCGATCCCACCAGAATTCTGTCATCTGATCCCCTCGCGGGCGAAGAGAATAGATCCGCCCCCGTGAGATAGCTCCAGGCGAGATTTCCCGCCGATGTTAGCGAGTAGCATGCGTTGTCGTACGAGCCGAAGAAGACCTCCCCCGAGGAGCCCGTGAGCGGGGATGAATTCACCTCCGCCCCGCTTTCGTAACTCCACAAGAAAGCGCCCGAGACATTGAGAGAGTATATCCTGTGATCGCCGGAACCTATATCCAGATCACCCCCAGCGGTTATCCCCGGTGAAGAGATGATGGAGTATCCTGTCGTGTAACTCCATCGCAAAGCACCGGCCGACTCGAGCGCGTAAAATACATTATCAACCGACCCGACATAGATCCGCTCATCCGAATCTATCGCGGGAGAAGAATCCACTTTATTATCCGTATTATAACTCCACGCGAGCATCCCTGTGCGAGAGCCGGCATATTCGCCCTGACCGGTACGCGTCTCGTTTTGGCGGAACATAGGCCAGAGGGCAGAATCAACGCTGCCTCCTGAAATAATGAGGGAAATAATAAGCGATGAGAATATATGTCTACAAAATAAACACTTTATTTCTGTCATACCTTTGCTCTTCCACCATATATATTTTAGCACCTAATTTGCATCTGGTCAAACGGCGGGTTTTTCCTTAGCGGGAATGGGAAGATAGATCGTACCCCCTTTCCCGTAAGATTAAGAAAGATCAAAAGGATCAGTTTTATTGTTTTTGCACAATTAAGAGAACTTGTTAATAGCGTACAGATGTACCCCCCGATTACCCCGAGGGGTAATC
>JAPLCW010000019.1 GCA_026392015.1 Candidatus Auribacterota bacterium
CCCATTGATATCCTAATCGCTATTCAGGACGCAGATGAACGAAGAACACGCAGATACAAAGACAGTGTGAGGTGAAAACTTCAAGGGTTCACGCTGCTTCTTTTGTTAATCTGCGTTCATCTGCGCAAATCTGCGTCCAAATATTCAGTATATTCAATGCCCTCAGTGGTTATGCCCCTTTTACTACGGGCGCCTCGTGAATAATCCAGGCTAGCGTCAATTCGAACAATTCGAGTAATTCGTGGTTTAAAAAGCTCATTGACCGCTAATCCCGCCTCGCGGATTCAGGCCTCTTGAGCATCTCCTCCGCGATCGCCAGGTGCTGGCGAGCTGCCGCATCATCAGGCGAGATGCTGAGCACCTCCTTGAATTTCCTGGCCGCCTCCTCGTACTGTCCCTTCTTCAGGCAGACGACCCCCAGGTTTCCCATCGCCACTGTGTATTTTGGATTAGATTCGAGCGCCTTCTTGAAATTCTGTTCCGCTTTCTGCAGGTTATTCTGACTGTAGTAGATCTGCCCCAGGCGGTTGTGGGTTTCGGCGGGATGGGCGAGCATCTCCTCAGCAAGCGAGAGATTCTGTAGGGCGCCCTGATACTTAGGCTCGATCTCGAGGCACTTCTTGAACTCCGCGATTGCGTCGGTGTAGCGTCCCTCATCCATATAGATCAGACCGAGGTTGTTCATTGCGAGATAGTATCGTGGGTCGGACTTGACGGCCTTCTTGAAGTACTTCTCCGCACGGGTGAGGTCGCCCTTCTCGTAGAGGATTCGCCCGGCGTTGTTGTTCGCGGCGGGAAATTCGGGATCGAGTGCGATCTCTTTCTCATACTCGTCAAACGCCTTTTTCTCATCGCCCTTCTGTGAGTAGAGCATTCCGAGGTTGTAGTGGAGCTTCGGCGTGCGGGGATGGAACTCGAGGACCTTCTCGAACTCCTTTATTGCCTGATCGACCTGCCCCTTCCTCAGATAGCTCACCGCGAGCAGGTTTCGCCCCCCGAGAGAATCGGGATGGGTCTTCAGAAAGTTATAGAGCTCGCTCATGATCTGGATTTCGAGCTGCGGGACAAAGTACCTGAAATCCTGAGTCTCGGTATTCAGCGCCTTGTACTCGTAGGCATTGATCAACGGAGTATGCGCGGGAATATCCCTTAGAAAGACCATGGACTGGAAATCCCAGTATGCGAGGCGCCACACCGGCGACTCGTTTATGCGCGCGATCAGGTCGAAAAGTTTGTTCCCCGTGGAGATGAGCACGAAGTTCACATCATATTTGTCGAGGACTCTTTCCCATCCCTCTCTCCCCAGTTCCACCGTTTCGTATTCCGCCCATACCTCCGGGTTGTACGCGTCGGGACCTCTTCCGTCCATGGAAACTTTGTAGCGGGGGTAAAGATTCCATATCAGGAATCCCCCCCAGTCATAGATATTGAACATCCGGGCTCGCGGTGAATTTTGGATAACATACTTCACCGCCCCCTCCGGGTAGAGCAAGCCCCCGTAGCCGAGACCGAAGTCGGGCATGAGGCACGCCCACACAATGAGGCCGGCCAAAAGAACGGCGATGACGATATCCGCTGACTTTTTCCATCTCGAGAGGAACGTGAATGCCCCCCCGGGAAGAGCGCTGAACAGCCCCGCAATCTGGGAGGCGATAACAGGCGCGGCGCAGATGGGGAGGAGAGGGGCATTTCTCGCCATGGTGACGGAGAGCAGGCCGAAGCAGATGAGAAGCATTGTGTCGGCGGGCTCCATGGAGGTGACGAACATCACGAGTGTGAAAACGGCGAGGAGAAGGACCGCGGCGAACGACGGAAATTGCAGCACCGGGAGCGGCTTCGTCTCGGTGATCGTCGAGAGAAACGCGGAGTGCTTTGTCAGGAGCTCGTAGGGCGAGAGGAAGCGATGCACGGAGATCGGGTTACAGATGAAGGCGATACAGGACGCGGCGAAGATAAGCAGGAGAAGCGAGAATTCGCCTCCCCCGAGCACCCTCCATCCGTTCTTGTCCGCCTGCTCTCTTAAGAGCCGGGAGACGAGGTCTCCCACAATGTAAATAAGGAGGATTGCCAGACCCAGAAACGCAAGCGGGTGGATATTCACCCATAGCAGCATGATCAGGGGGAAAAAACAGAGCGGCATCCTCTTTCCCCGGAGATATGCGTCGAGAAAAAGGAGGAGAAGTGCGATAAAGAGGAAGCTCACGAGTTCCGGCCTGAAGGAGAGGCGGAAGCGGCATGCGAACGCCGCGAGCAGGACGATACAGAGTGAGATATACCTGTTCGACGACCGCCTGACGGAGAGGACCATGAGGACCACGAATGTCGCGGTGAAGAGCGCTGCCTTCGCAAGTGTGAGGAGATTCACCCCTCCCACGCGGTGAATAAGGTACACGAGGATTCCGAAAAGCCACTCTTTGTTGTCCCATGCGCCGCCGGTGAAGGAAAAAACGTCTCTCGACGGAAAGGCGCGCGTACGGAGCAGGTATTTCCCCACCGCAAGGTGCCACCAGATATCAAGACCGAGTATCTGCGTCACCGCGAGGCAGAAGATCGCCGCGACTGCCAGGATGAGGTGAAGATGATGAAAGTAAAATTTCCACTCCGTTTTGCCTTCAGTATCCATACCATCCCCTTCCGTTTCCCGTACTGCTTAGTCTGATCTATTCACCAACTTTAACGTTTTAACCGCGGATTACGCAGATTCGCATTGTGTAATCCGCCTAATCCCTGCCTGCCGGCAGGCCTGGTTATCTGTGTATATTCGTGATGATCGTTTAGGCCTCAATGTGGATCACAGATGAACACAGCACTCTCTGCCACAGAGGTGACTCATTCCCCTTGTGGCCTGTATCACCAGTTCTCGCAAGTCTGGCAGCCGCGTTTCAGGCAGAACTCAGGGCCGTCCAACATCCATCCCCCCGCCCCGCAGACAGATAAGAATAGTATCAAAAAAAGGCGCGGGATTATTACTCTTTTTGGGTAATAGTCTGATAACAGTGGGGAAAACCGCGAAAAGCAGTAGTGGCCAGCCAGAAGTTAGTAGTTAGTAGCTAGTAGTTAGGAGCCAGGGGAACTGCATAATGCTGCAATAAGTTACTGCCGAATTAGATTAGTTCAATCCGTGCAAGTCATGGTTAAGTCCGGATCTTCCCGGCAAAACTAACTCCCTACATTATTCAAGCTGACAGGGAACTCGATATGGTGATGAATTTTTACCGCCACGCCCATACGCCGTTACGCCGTCACGCTCACACGTTCTTTCTCCTCTCCCTCCCGCTCCTTCGCTCTTGGCCACTACGACGTTCCCACTGAACGTGATTCACTCTGGTGCGGCGTTCCTTACCGTTTCTCCGATTCTTCGCGCTCCGCCGTTCGCTACTATCCCAGGCACACATGCATACCTCCCCTACCTGCTTTGTCCCGGAAACGCCTTGTTACATCAGGCATAAAAGCATCATTTGGATATAGTGCCCCGGAATTCCCGGACAATCTTCTTCCAGCCTTACTCCCCATCTATTTCTACTGCATCTTCTGTAAAAGCCTGAATGCTAATTATCTTTGTGACGCGTATCTTATATACTAATACCGGCCCGAGACAGATGAAGTTTTTCAGCTTCATACCTGCTTGTCCTTTAACCGCTTCTACAACTTCATGGGTACATAACAAAATCTTTCGCTCCTGGAATTTGTTGATGAGACGCTCGTAGACAGGCCCCTTTTCAATTATTTCTGCCTTACCGTATAGATGGAATCCCGTCATCTTGGAAAGGTTAAACGTCGATACCGATACACAGGGATTCTCTTGAATATTGTTATAAGAATATCCCCTATGATAATCGACCAGATAAAGAAACGGCTTTTTAAATTCCAGAATAATCTTAGGTGAATTATGCGGCTTCGCCTCTTTGGTGCATGTGCCCAGAGTGGCAAAGATTTGTATGGCGACATGGTTTTCGAAGGCCTCGATAACATCTCTGCTCATTCCCTTTATTTCTTTAATAGCCATGCGAATCCTCCCTCGGTTTTAGCATCCTCACCAATGAAGAAATTCTAGCATCTTAGTCCCGGGAATACCTTGCTTAATTAGTTATGATTTTCTTCCGCTTTTTGCAGCTAAATAGTCCTTTTCTTCCTAGAAATTCAAGGCCAGACCTCGAGGGTGTGTTTTTTAAATCGCGATCAGCTTGTCATTGCGATCCCAACCAAAGGGTGGGAGAAGCAATCTCGTTTTTTATGTCATTTAGAGTAGGATTGCCACGTCGTCCCGATAAACGGGACTCCTCGCAATGACGATTTTCTATTTTTTTGCTATTTGGACAATAGGCCCTCGACTATTAACCGAGAGAAAGAAGGACAGTGTGTAGCACAAGGTCCGGCATTGAAGTTGCGTGGCCCTTAACCTGTACACGGATAGAATGGACTCCCCTGACTGTAAAGAATGTGCTGAGCTTAATGCCACCGCGCGTCATCCGAGAAGGGTCGCGGCCACGGAGCCGAGGGCGCTCATCAATTTCACTTCGGCCTGCCCGACGGGTTGATCCATCTCCGTCCTCTTGAGATTGATCACGCCGGCTATTGTATTCCCCAATTTCAGAGGGACCGCCATCCCCGATTTTATGTCCTGGTACTTTTTCAGGTCGGAAAATCCTTTATGCTTGTGCACATCGCCGACGATGATGATCGCTTCTCCGGTCAGGGCTGCCTGACCCGCCACCCGTTCGCCCAGTTTCAGCGTGATCCCGATTTTGGATTCAAGATTCTCTCCCTTGCCGGCTACCCCCTTCATCGTGATGGCGTTCCGTTCCCGGTTCATCAACATCACTGAGGCGCCGTCCCCGCCTACTATGACGAGCGCGGCCCGGAGCAGGAATTCCAAAATCAACTGCTCCCTCTCCGAGAGGTCCTTGTCTATAAAAACATGGCCCTCATTCATTCTGCACCTCCTTGCTGCGAGAGTCATCATAGCATCCACCTCGCATACAATCAATTATTCCTCTCTTCCGGCAATCGCCCGTCTAAAGCAAAGGGATTATAAAACCCTCTGAATTCTATTAGATCCCGGAAAACCCGTATCGCCCTCTCACAGAAAGCGGTCACGGCTTTAATATTGGCTTCTTATCCCCGTCGCGAACAGCCAGGACTGGACCTCAACCATTGATAAGAAGAAGGAAGGACAAGGCATATCAGTTGATAATCGCCAGGACTTTCCCCACTTTTCTCAGGTGAGAATATGTAATAGCCTGATGGAGAAGAGAATACTACATTCAGCAACTGTTAACATATAATCAGGCCAGGAACTGTATTTTTGTCATGCCTGCGGAAGCAGGCATCCAGGCTAAAAATCATAACGTATAACCGGGGATTGGATTCCCGCTGGAGTTTACCCTCGTGAAAACGGGGGCGGGAATGACAATGTAGTGGAGTAATAGATAAATGAAACTGATGATCGAAAAAAAGGGGGAAGTCCTGATAATCGCGTCTGGCTCTGGGATTTTTTTTCTGATACTATACACCAATGCGTGAAATTACATCTGTCGCCACATTCGACCATGATGCCTTAAAAGAGAAGGGATATCGCTATACCTCGGGGGCACAGCTCAGTTGCCGGCTCGCGACACAACGCACATTGGATGCTATACTTCAAGTTGAACGGCTTGAAGGACGTTCGGTCCTCGACGTTGCCTGCGGTGACGGATATTTCACCATGCAGCTCTGGGATAAAGGGCATCCCCGTTCCCTGATCGGGATCGACGCGGCGGAACACGCTGTTGCACTGGCCAATGCCCGCAAAGAAAATCGATCCATCAAGTTTGCGGTGGCCGATGCGAACCTCCTTCCGTACCGGGACAATTCCTTCGACCTTGTGCTCCTCCAGAGCATGCTCCACCACGCATCCCGGCCTGTGGAAATAATCCGTGAATCTTTCCGTCTGGCCCCCCGCATTCTCATCCACGAACCTAATGGAAACAATCCGGGCGTCAAGCTCGTAGAATTGGTGTCACCCTACCACCGTTCGCATTGTGAAAGATCATATACTTCGCACCAGCTCAGCCGCTGGGTGGAAGAAGCGGGCGGCAAGGTGACTTCGATAATATTCGCCGGCTTTGTGCCGATGTTCTGCCCTGATTGGTTCGCGCGTTTTGCAAAACGCATTGAGCCTATTATTGAGGCGGCTCCCCTGTTACGGAGCTATTGCGCCGCGGTGGTCGTGCTCACCGCCTCCAGGGTTCCGGAGACACCCTACTCAGATTAGGCATGGAGCCTCACCCCAATCGATTGGTTCCCACACTGCCCTCCCGGCATTTCCGGAAGCAGCGCGCGCCCGGGGGGAGTCCCGGAAGTTCCGTTCCTCCCCGGGTCAGCCCGGGTATTTCCGGAACATCGGGATAAAAAGCGCAGTGTAAATAATCAAGTACAGTGTCCCCGAAATTTAATAGAAGCTATGCATAGTGCATCAACCCCTCTTATCAATGTGCTTCCTCCGCCCCAATGCTCGCGCTCGGCGCGGGGGTTGCAGAGATCGCAAGTCCATTGCCACTATTCCACAAGCGGGTAACTTCGGCGGATGTGAGATTCCTATTCCAGACTCCAAATTCGTCTTCCGTTCCGGGGAAGAGTTGATGTAACGATCCGGAATACCAGTTGCCTCCCAAACTCAGTCTCCAGCCTTCGTTATAGTCATCCGCATGCGAACAGTTGGACGGTTTTCCCGTAAAAGATCCTGTCCCTTCTCGACTGTTATTCACATAGAGTGACATCCCGCCGGAACCCCACATCGCAACTGCGTGATACCAGGTTCCGGAGTTCCACGTCCTCGCCGAGCTATAAGCGAAATATGTATTCCCCGAGCCACTGTCTATTCTGAAGGCAAGACGATTGTCGTTATTCTCAAATTCGAAAACATAAAATGCGTTGTACGATTGCTGATATTTGTAGCCAAAGATATATGAGCTATGCGTCGTTCCTATGTTTGTATCCGGCTTGAACCACATCGCGAATGCGCCATTGTCAAAAGGCGTATTCAGAAATGTTGTCGGCTCATAACAGTTTTGAGTCGTCGAGTTGAAGTTCAGCGCGCTGCCTATTTTTCCCGTCACCCATGAAGGAGACGTCAAATTCATAGTCCAGCCATTACCCGAAGCGTCAGCCGTTGTAGTTCCTGAACCTTCGTTAAAATTCCAATAACCGGCCAATCCATAGTTCAAGAACTGAGAGCTATCGCTTGCGCTGGCCGCGCTCGAGTTGCCATAGTAGATGTAGATCGTCTTCGTGCCCGAGGCCGGGATCGAAGGGACCCTCACCCGTATTTTCGTCGAATCCGTGTTGATTCCCGACTCGATCCAGTAGTCGCGGAGTGTTATCTCGTCGCTATCCGTGAACCTGATATCCCTTCCGTCAGATTGCATCTTGAGGTCGGAGATAATGCCCGCCGTATCCACTGTCAACGGGATCTCGTAGTCGCTCAGAGCAGAGCCGGAGTTCGTGATGATAATCGGTCTCCTGTAGCCCCACCCCTGGAGCCAGACCGGTGTCAGAGTGGGAGTTATTGTCGGCGTGGGCGTTATTGTCGGCGTGGATGTGGGCATCGGCGTGCCGCCTGTCCTGACGCCCCACCAACCCGGGATTGTTGAAAAATATATTTTCCCTGCTGCTACATCCCCAGGATAGATATTGCACCGGTCAAACGATGCTTTGAGCGCATCCCCGATGTCCCCCGTGGTTTTCATCGTCGGTCCAAGATCGGATACGGGCTCCTGAAAACCGCTCCTCATCGTGAGAGCGCCGCCGCTCACTATGTAATCATAGAGCTGCTGAAGCGAATACAGCCCGCTCCCCGATGATGGCGCTCCCGGACCTTCAAGCCCCCCCGCGATAACAATCCCGGAGACGCAGACCGTGAATATCAATCCTGATACGAACGCAAGCAATTTACCCATTTGTGTATCCATCCTTTCCTTTTTTACCACAAAGCCGCGAAAATCGTTTGGCTCACGTCGCACATGGAGAGCTGCGGATATCGATGCACCCTGATAATTATTCATCCCTTGTATGAGCTGATACCTTGAGGCGTGGCAAAATTTGAATAGTTCTTGTTGATTTCGAGGTTTTGTTTTGTATGACTTGTATTTTGCACTGCTTTAAAAAAACAGATAGAAAGCTCTCTGGGTAGCGCTGCAGGATAGGATGAGAACTAAAATTTTCAATTCGAAAGGAGACAACCCAGATCGTCAAGAACAAGGATACGGCAAATGGGCAGAAAAAACAAGCGGCGAAGGTAATGGGTCAATTTCAACAGGGTCTCAAGTTGCATCCCCTCCCACTTTGAGGGGGGGCGGTGCGCTACTGCCCGATAACTGCCCCATTTCCGAATGTCGTAAGGGGTCACTTATGGGGGGTACATTGCTTAATATGTCATTCCTGCGAAAGCAGGAATCCAGGTTTCATAGTGGATCCCCGCTTTCGCGGGGATGACAAGTGAAAGGGATACCCCCCAAGACTGACCCATTACCGAATGTCCGTCAATTCTCTTTGATCACTGTGGAGATTATGCTATTCTTTTATCGTATACGGGAGAAATACCATGAGTAAGGCCATTACAGTCAAAGTTCCTAGTGTACATTCCCGGATTATCGCTATCTCATCTGCCAAGGATGGAGATACGATCGCCCATGGGAATGCCATGAAGACTGTTATAGCCAAGGCTAAGAAGGCTGGCTCCCGCGATCCCGTAATCATTTTTGTTCCCAAGCAGGGAGAGCGGTATATTTACTGAGATTTATGCCGCATCATTATTACCCATTCATAAGATTCCAATACCCTGATGGCACCATCCGCGGCCATACCTATGTTCCAATAAGGGTAATAAATCCTTCCACCAATTCCTCGCTACTCAGTCTCGGATTATTGGATACCGGTGCAGATGCGTGCCTATTTCCTGCCGAACTGGCATCCGCTTTAGGTCACGATTTGAAATCGAGTGGCGTTAAATCAAGTGTGACAAGCGGAATCGAACAAACCTCTGTCACCACCTACAAGCATACTTTTCGGATAGAACTTCTTCCCTCCGATATGGCCAGCACCGTGTGGAGTTCGACAGACAGCGAGATTGACTGTGCCAAATCCAATCCCCCCGTCATTCTCGGCGTCGCTGACTTTCTGAGCTTCTTCAGATTGACTATTGATTATCGGAAGGAACAGATTTTGCTGGACTGGTGAATGTTTGCAGACCGGGAATCAAATCTTCAAACTTAACAAATTATTTGTGTAAATCTGAAAATTCAATGCTCCCCTTAGTGTATAGTAGAGGTCTGATGGTTCAGCTAAATTTATTATTTAGGGTGTGACCCTGACTGTTCCCCCCACCTATAAAAAGCGTCAGTAAAATATCCGAGTATTGTATCCCCGGAACTACTGAAAGTATCTAAAAGTCTGGCCCAAATGACTCCCGAATCCGATATAACTATTCCCAGCACTCGATTTGCGAGGTGAATGGTGTGTTCTGCCTTCTTTCCGTGTAGGTGGTAGCGCAGTCTGAGTTGAGGCGGTACACCGTGCATGGGTCATATAGGCATCCATTTGAGCTAATCTCGGATTTTACCCCGCCGGTATGACCCATGCAGGCGCAAAAGGTGCCGACATCGCCACCCCATACCGCACCATACCCTACCACTTGGGGGCCAGAGTATCTTGAGAATCCTCTCATATCCTCGCTGTGCGATTCACATGACGAATACGTTACCGATGACCCCGTTTGGCTGCCACATACTGACTGAGTGGGCGCCTGCATGGTTCCGGTTCGAACTCCCCAGCTTCCCGACACCGTGCTGAAGAATTTTACGCCCTGCCTGACGTCGGCAATCGTCGCGGGGCACTGGCCGAACAGCACTGAGATACCATCGCCGATCTCCTTAGTGGTTTTCATCGTGGAGCCGGGGGCTGCCGTGGGTTCCTGGAAACCGCTCTGCGCCGTGAGCGCCGTGCCGCTCGTAAGATAATCATACAGGTTCTGGAGCGTATACATCCCGCTCCCCACTGATGGAGATCCCGGGGAGTCGAGGCTCCCGGCAGCGGCCATCCCGGCCATGCTGGCTGCGAACAACAAACCCAACGCCATTGCCATAATCTTTTTCATCTTTGCGCCTCCCTTTCATTGTGCTCTTCTAGCCCGTTGAAAACTGCTGTCCAAATTATTGATGATTCATCGACTCTTTATTCATAACTTGGACACGAATGACTATGTATATAAACTCAGGTTTCTTGGCCTGCCGGATGGTGGGCTATCCTGAGACAAAGCGAAATGGATTTAACTTATTGAATCACCTCCTTTGCAATTAACTTTTGTCTCCCCACTCAAATATCAATCTTTATCCACGTCAAGCCTCATTGCCGATTCCTCGGCAACTCTAATAAAAAACCCCACTCCTGAAGATCAAACCTTTTGTCAGAAGTAGGGTCATAAAACATCTTTCCCATACATTACAGTCACATCATATGGTTTTCATCCTTAGTCACCTTAGTTCGTCTCACCATAATCATCTTCTGTCGTGGGGCCCAGATTGCTGCTGTCAATAGATGAGCTCTGACCCTGATTTTTGTCCTGACCCTGATTTTTGTCTCACCGTAGTAATGGTGGGCGCAAGACAGTGCTTCTACTCGAAACTCGAAACTTGTGTTGCCGTAGTAATGGTGGGCGATACAGGACTCGAACCTGTGACCTCTTGCGTGTCGAGCAAGCGCTCTAACCAGCTGAGCTAATCGCCCTTCAAGACAGTGATAAGTGATAAGAAAAATACCTAGTGTTCCTTTACCTCCCTCAAATCGTTAATTAGGGTCTCCTGAAAAAGTATTTTTCGGATTGTATACGCGAGAGCACTGGCTATTGCATCCCCCTTCATACTTGAAAGAGACTTTTCCTCCCGCCCCTGGTCAGATTTTCTTCGCCGCCGTGGCCAGATTCATGCCCAGC
>JAPLCW010000095.1 GCA_026392015.1 Candidatus Auribacterota bacterium
GCTGGGCATGAATCTGGCCACGGCGGCGAAGAAAATCTGACCAGGGGCGGGAGGAAAAGTCTCTTTCAAGTATGAAGGGGGATGCAATAGCCAGTGCTCTCGCGTATACAATCCGAAAAATACTTTTTCAGGAGACCCTAAATAGCTATGCAAAGTCGTGTCATTGCAAGGAGCGAAGCGACGAAACAATCTATTGGTCTCCGATGAATTGAGATTGCCTCGCTTTGCTCGCAATGACGGCATAGTAGAAAAAATTCGGTTCAAGACGGATTATTGTGCGCCCAAGAACCTCATATATTCCTCCCCCTGTGAAGGGGGATGTGAGGAGGGGGTGAGAAACACGACTTTCTGAGAAGCACTCCCCTCCCTGACCCTCCCTCTCAAGGGGGGAGGGGATAGAGAGCAACTTGATAGGCAGTATCATGTTCAAAATCAGGTCATTACATAATGTGAGTTGTGGATGTATTTCACAATAATCCGTCAGGAGCTGAAAATTCCGAGACACCACACTGGGTTGCAGGAGAGTAGACGGAGTCTCTACCACTAACTTTTGATTTTCCGTACTAGCGAATACGTTGTCCCCGGGGTTAACACTAGCGGGACGAAGCAGGAGGGGCACTATGTCAAAGAGCAGATCGGAGCCTGAGATGGTATATCGAACACTCGGCAGTACGGGAGAGAAAGTCTCAGCAATCGGAGTCGGAGGCTGGCACCTCGGAATGAAGCGTGTGGAAGAATGTCTCAGCATCCGCATCGTTCGCACTGCGATAGACCGCGGGATCAACTTCATGGATAACTGCTGGGATTATAACGAGGGTGCCAGCGAAATTCGCATGGGCAAGGCGCTGCGCGACGGTTATCGGGATAAAGTGTTTCTGATGACCAAGATCGACGGCCGGTTAAAAAAAGAGGCCTCGAGACAGATTGATGAATCCCTCAGGCGCCTCCAGGTCGATAGGATCGATCTCATCCAGCACCATGAGATCCTGCGATACGAAGACCCGCATAGAATTTTCGACGAAGAAGGGGCTCATGCAGCGCTCCTGGAAGCCCGAGAAGCCGGGAAACTCCGCTATATCGGATTTACAGGGCACAAGGATCCGCGGATTCACTTGTATATGCTCGAGGTTGCGAAGGATTTCGGATTTAAGTTCGATGCGGTGCAGATGCCTCTCAACGTAATGGACGCGCACTACCGCAGTTTCGCAAAGATGGTGTTGCCGGAGTTGGTCAGGCAACGCATAGGCGTCCTCGGAATGAAGAGTATGGCGAATGGAATTATCCTGAAATCGAACATGGTGACAGCGATTGAATGTTTGCACTACGCGTTGAATCTGCCGACATCGGTCGTCATAACCGGTATGGAGAGTATGGAGAATCTCGAGCAGGCATTCGAAGCCGTACGAACGTTCCGCCCCATGAGCGAACAGGAGGCAGGATCGCTGTTAGCGAAAACAGCTCATGCGGCATCCCGCGGCGAGTTCGAGCCATTCAAGACCACATCTATTTTCGATGGCACCGCCTGGAACCCGGAATGGTTGGGAGACGAACCTCAGCGCGTGCAGGAATTAATGCCAGACTAATAACGTAGACGTTGTATGTAACTTATTAGTATACAGACAGGTGTATCACGAATATTCTGTCAAGCAATTCCAGGCAAATTTCTTCTAATAACATAGACGTTGTATGTAACTGGTTAGTATACAGCAGGGTGTATCACGAATATTCTGTCAAGCATTTCCGGGCAGATTTCTTCTGGTTTTGCCGGATGTCAGGTAATCAGACACGACTTCCCGTAATCTCCTCGAATAATCTCAGACGTTCGGCGTTGAGGACGATCACGCCGCTGTCGTCCACTGCGCGCCCCCTCACCGCAAACGGACCGGCTGTTTTTAAGAGGTGTCCGTAGCGGTGGTACGCGCGCGGGAAGAGCACCACCTCGAAGAGATCGGTCGTATCCTCCATCGTGATGAACCGCATGTACTCGCCGCGGGATGTCCGCACCCGCTTCGTGCAGACGAGCCATCCGAGGAGCTCCACATATTCGCCGGTGTGCCGTTCGAGTTCGTCCGCCCTAATGCGTAGGGGACGGCGACTCGGAGCATTATCGAAGCCGGTAAGATTAATATGCTTCGCGAAAAATGTGAGCGGGTGACACGATGCGTACACGCCGAGAATTTTGCGCTCAAGGGAGAGTTTTGTTTGCTCGTCATAATCGGGGACGCGGGGGACCATACTTCGTGTCGGCGTGTCGGCGTATCGGCGTGTCGGCGTATCGAGGTAACGGCGTGACGGCGTGTTGCTGTAACGGAGCAACGGCGAGTGGTCAAGAGGGAGGGGGAGCGTATCGGCGTGATGGCGTATCGGTGTGACGGCGCATCGGAGTGTCGAGGTATCTGCCCTCCTTCGTCCCGCAAAGCGGGACTTCGGAGGGCAGGCACGATGGGATGACGGATCCAAGAGATGGAGTTTCCAGAGGAGTTCAGGCCGGGAGAGTTCGAAAGAATCGAAAGCGCCGCACAGTGTTAAATTTTCCTCTTCGCTGCGTTTTGGTTTCACCCGCTCATGGAACTCCGTGAGGGAGGTGAAGAACCCATCCCGCAGCCGCGAGTTTGTGATGCGTTCCATTGTTTCGCGCGTGAGCGCCTTGACCTGCGACAATCCGATACGAATCCATCCATCCCCCCCGATATACCCGATCTCGCTCCGATTGATATCCGGGAGGAGTATCTTCAGACCCATGCGTCTCGCTTCGTTCAGGTAGGTCTGCGTCTGGTAGAAGCCTCCGCCGTTGGAGAGCACCGCTGCCATGAATTCAGCCGGCCAGTGCGCCTTGAGAAACGCCACCTGAAAGGAGAGGAGCGCGAAAGAGGCGCTGTGCGCCTTGCAGAATGCGTATTCCGCGAAGCTTTCGATCTGGCGCCATATCTCGGCGGCGATGGTCCCCGCGATGCCGCGGTCTGACGCCGAATCCATGAATCTTCTTTTTGCGGTGGCCATCGCATCGTGCGACCGCCCCTTCCCGCTCATCGCCCTTCTCAGGACATCGGCCTCGGCGAGCGACATTCCCGCAACGAGGTGGGCAACTCGTATCACGTCCTCCTGATAGATCATCACCCCGTGCGTTTCAGCGAGGATCTCCTTCATCCGCGGATGGAGATACGTGGTTTTCTCGCGCCCCCTATGGCGGTCGATGTAGCGCTTCATCATGCCACTCTCCGTCACACCCGGACGGATCACCGAGCTTGCCGCGACAAGGTCCTCATAGGTGGTGACATCGAGCTTCCGGAGGAGCTGGCGCATTGCAGGGCTCTCGATATAGAAGCAGCCCATGGTGCGGCCCGAGCGGATGGTCCTGACGGTGGCTCCGTCGCGGAAGAGCATCTCGAAATTTTCCACGGGCGGGCGTACGCCGTGATTATCCTCAATCGAACGAAGCGCATCCTCCAGCACTGCGAGCGAGCGCTGGCCGAGGAGGTCGATTTTCACCAGCCCGATCTCCTCAGCGGCGCGCATCTCGTACTGGGTGACGACAACGCCCTTCGCGGCGGGTTCGAGCGGGACAATGCGGGTGAGGGGAAAAGGGTTGATGACGATTCCCCCTGTGTGAATGCCTATGTGGCGGGGATAGCCGTCGATTGCCTCTGCGAGGCGGATGATCGTCCGGAGCGGTTCGCGCTTCAAGGGAAGGCCGCGGCACTCGGGAAGGAGAGCGGTGGCCTTTTTGATCGAAGCGGTGTCCGTGTGGGGAAGGCTCGAAGTCCAGCGCTCGATCTCGGAGAGAGGCACGCCGAGCGCTTTCCCTATCTCGCGCACCGCCGACCGGGCGCCGAACGTGACGAGCGTTGAAATCATCGCCACGCGTTTTTCGCCATACTTTTCATATACGTAGTCGATGATTTCGTCGCGTCGCTTCCAACTGAAGTCAAGGTCGATATCGGGCGGGCTTTTCCGTTCCGGATTGAGGAAACGTTCGAAGCAGAGGTTGTGACGGATCGGATCGACGTGTGTGATCCCGAGGCAGTAGGAGACGATGGAGCCGGCGGCAGAGCCCCTGCCGATGGTCGGCATCCCGCGACGATGCGCCTCACTAACGATGTCGTGGACGACGAGAAAATACGAGGCGAAGTTGAGTCTGGCGATGACCGAGAGCTCGTAAGAGAGGCGCGCCATGGCTCTTTCCCTCGGCGGGGGATATCTCTTCACAAGCCCCTGGAGACAGAGCGTGCGGAGGCGCGCGCCTACCGTCTCACCGCGAGGCAGTTTCACGGATGGCAGATGGAGAGATCCAAACGGAAGCTCGACGTTGCAGTCTGCGGCGATTCGTCCTGCGTTTTCCATAGCTTCGGGACAGGCGGCGAAGAGCGGCCGCATCTCCTCTTCGCTCCTGAGATACGCGTCACGGGGCGCGAGAGAGCCGGCGGGAAGGGTCCCCACGGTGGCGCCGGTGCGGATAGCGCTGAGGACCTCGTGCAGCTCGTAGCGTTCGGGCGTTGCAAAGAGAACGGGGCCTGTGGCAACGGGGGGGAGGCCGAGGCGCGCAGAGAACCTGGCGAGCCTCGCGATTGCCGCCAAGCCGGCCGTAGCCGGGAGCTCCAGGAAGATGTTGCGCGGCCGGCGCGCATGCCCGATGTGTCGCGTGAGACTGCTCAGGGGGAGGATGGTGTAGATATCCGGGTCTCCCTGATCAAGGATACGTTGCATACGGGAGGGCACCTGTTCTTCTCTCTCGCACCGGTGAAAGAGTGTTACCATCGCGCAGAGTTTTTCGTAACCGCTGATAGTGCGCGCGAGAAAGATTATTTTCCCACGGGGAAAGCGGAGCTCCGTGCCGAGTATCGGCTTGATGCCGGTATCCCGTGCAGCCTTGTAGAACGGGATGGCGCTATAGAGTCCGCCGGTGTCGGTGAGCGCAAGCGAAGTCATCCCGAGCTCGCGGGCGCGCGCGAGCAACTCCTCGACGCGGCTCGCCCCCTCGAGAAACGAATAATTGCTGTGACAGTGAAGTTGTGTGAAATTAGACATACAACAACAGTAGTTAGTAGCTAGTAGTTAGTATCTAGGGAACAGCGAGGAAACATACTACTAGTGTTGTGGTCCTGAAATAGCCTTACAAAGTTGTGTCATTGCGAGGAGCGGAGCAACGAAGCAATCTCTTGGATCACAACGAGTTGAGATTGCTTCGCTTACGCTCGCAATGACAAACATATACGAGATATTTATGTGACAAGACACTAGTGTCATGTCAACAAAATATTATTGGGTTATAAGTTCGACTTTCTCCGGATTTTGTGTAAAACTTATCTGTAAAGGTGGTAGAAACACAAATCTGGAGGAGGTCAGTGAAAAAATACATTGTACGGCTATCTGGAGAA